>WRKZ01000049.1 GCA_009777835.1 Oscillospiraceae bacterium
TGACATAAAACCGAACATCACGCAACATTTGACCGGGTGCGATATCGTTGGTCGGAGTGTTCGCGGCGGAAGCCCCCGCGGCAGAAGTTGTTTCCGGCGGATTCTTCAAAAACAAACACCCGATTGTGCATACCGTAAGGAAAATTCCGCTTAAAACCATGAACGTTTTCTGTTCTCCCGTGCCTTCATCGCCGAAAACCTTAATCAGCCCTTCAATTACGGGGGTGAACACGACCCCGCCGAATCCCAGTGCAGAAACAATGATTCCCGTTACCAGTCCGCGTTTATGCGGAAACCACTTCTGTGCGCAGGCAATCGTGGTTGAATAGGTGAACCCCATACCTGTTCCGCCCATGAATCCGTAAGTCACCCATAAAAGCCACGAATACTGCGGGGTAACAAATGCCGCCAGAAAAAATCCCAGTGACAGAATAATCCCGCCGATAAAGACCACCAGTCGGGTAGAAAACTTTGCCGCTAATTTCCCGCCGATAACGCTCCCTACCGTTAACGTGGCGAGTAACAGCGAGAAGGTCATTCCCGCGGCGGCGTTATCGCCCTCAAATATACTCCCCGATATTCCGCGTTGGAATATACTCCACAGATACGCTATTCCAAGCGTCAGTTGAATTGCGATTGTAGCGAAAACGACGGTAAGACCTCCGCCGGATTGCTTTGTTTGTGATTTCGACATTATTTTTGCCATGCCTTTCCGATTTTCATTGATTTTCATAGATTTTCATAGATTTCCGATGAGTTTCTTGTTTCGACAATGAAGTATAGCATATTTTCCCTACCTTGTCAAGATTATTTTTGCCGGGTAAAAATTCGTTAAAAATTCCCCCCGCTTCTTTACGAAACAGGGGTTCAATAGGTATGCGAACCTGCTCGGTGCGACTCGAACGCACAACCGCCAGAGTCGGAGTCTGGTGCCCTATCCATTAGGCCACGAGCAGTCGAACTACAGTATAGCATAATCAGACGTGAAATGCAATAGCTTTTTTGAATCTAATTAAAAATTTACTTTTTTAAAGCCTTCTCGATTTCACCGTTTACATCGGCGTGGACTGATTCCACCGCTTGACGAATCGCATTCTTGAAGGCTTTCGCATTACTCGAACCGTGTGCTTTTATCACCGGTCGCGCAGTCCCCAACAGAGGAGAGCCGCCGACTTCTTGATAATCCGTCCGCTTTGCGATATCACGAACCCCCGACTTCGCAAATAAATAGCCGAGTTTCGTTGAAACGTTCTTCCCGAATAAATCCTTGAGGGATTGTTTCATGTATTTGCCCATGCCCTCAACCGTCTTGAGGTAGATGTTCCCCGTGAATCCGTCGGTAATCGCCACGTCACACGCACCGAGCGGGATTTCCCGCGCTTCGACGTTGCCGACGAAGTTCAAACCGGAATCACGCAGGAGCTTGTACGACTCACGCTCTAACTCACGGCCTTTTTCTTCTTCCGTACCGATGTTCAACAGCCCGACCCGTGCGTTTCCGACCCCCATAACCTTCTGCATATATATGCTTCCCATAATCCCGAATTGCAACAGCATTTCCGGGCGACACTCAAGATTCGCGCCGACATCAAGCAGGATGTACTTTCCTGTAACGCTCGGCATAATCGGCGAAAGTGCCGGACGTTTCACCCCTTTGATTCTGCCGATTAGCATCGTACCGCCGACCATTAACGCCGCCGTGCTTCCCGCCGAAACAAAAGCGTCTCCATCGCCTTTTTTCACCAACTGAAAAGCCACCCCCATAGATGTCCCCGATTTGGAGGTTCTGATTGAGGTCGGCTCGTCTTCGATTTGAATAATCCCGTCAGCGTGGACTATTTCTATATTTGTTTGCGGTAACTTTAACTCTGCGAACCGTGATTTCAAGATTTTATGGTCGCCGGTAATCATAATCTCGACACCGTATTCCCGAACAGCCTCAACCGCACCCTTTATGACTTCGTCGGGAGCATTATCCCCGCCGAATCCGTCTATTACTATTCTCATGTGGGTTATTATATCACGTTACCGGGTGACTGTCAAGGGATATTGGAAATTTTGCTTGATTTTCTTGAAGTAAGATAACAAAAAGGTGCGACCGCTGTTTCTCTTGACAAATCTTTTTTTTTCGTGTAGAATGTCAAAGGCGAGGGGAAAATCAGTTTCGTTGACGTGGAAGACTGTCTCATGTTCATCTCGTCTGACTATAATAGATTAAGAATAACAGCAGGTCGGGAATTAGCCCCGGAATCGGCTGTCAGACACGGCGAATCTCTACGATTCGTTGATGTCGGAAAGGTACGGTCTTTATTAATGCCCAAAACAAAGAACGACTACGGCGACCACAGTTTGAAATCCCTCAAAGGGCCCGACCGTGTCCGAAAACGCCCCGCCGTCATATTCGGTTCGGACGGGATTGAGGGGTGCAAACACTCGGTCTTTGAAATCCTGTCGAATTCTATAGACGAGGCGCGTGAAGGCTACGGAAAAAAAATCATCATAACGAAATATCTTGAGGGTTCAATCGAAATCACCGATTTCGGGCGGGGAATCCCCATCGATTTTAACAAGAACGAAAACAAGTATAACTGGTATCTGGCTTTCTGCACCCTTTATGCAGGCGGAAAGTACGATAACAATGACGGCGGAGACTATTCGTTCGCATTGGGGCTGAACGGTCTGGGACTGTGTTCGACCCAGTATGCCGCCGAATACATGGAAGTTGAATCCGATAACGGAACCTGGAACTACAAACTCAGGTTCGAGAAGGGGTTCAATGTAACCGGCGGAATCTCTCTTGTTGAAGCGGGCGGCGATGAAAAAGGATTTGTTAAAAGTAAATCTAAAGGAAATTCCGGCACGAGAATCAAGTGGAGACCCGACAGCGAAGTCTTCACCGATATAGATGTAGGCGACGACTATTTCCGGGATGTTCTGCGCAGACAATCGATAGTAAACGGCGGGATTGAGTTTCTTTACAGAACCCAAATCGAAGAAGGCGTTTTCGACGAACAAATCTACTGCTATAAAAACGGAATAGACGATTATCTCAGCGAGATTTTAGGGGACGAGCCACTCTCACCTCCGCAATCATGGGAAGCCGAAAGAACCGGTCGTGACCGTGAAGACAAGCCCGACTATAAAGTCCGGTTGAAATGTGCTTTTGCATTTTCCAACGGAACGAGGGTGATTGAGCATTATCACAACTCTTCCTGGCTGGAATACGGAGGAAGTCCCGACAAAGCGTTACGGCAAGCGTTCGTTTCGCAGATTGACGCCTACTTGAAACAGTCTAACAAATATAACAAAGGCGAGGGGAAAATCAGTTTCGTTGACGTGGAAGACTGTCTCGTGTTCATCTCGTCTAACTTCTCGACTCAGACGAGTTACGAGAACCAGACCAAGAAAGCCGTTTCCAACAAGTTTATTTATGAAGCAATGAGCGAATGGCTGAAACATAATCTTGAGGTTTATTTTCTCGAAAACAAGGAGCTTGCAGGCAAAATCGCCGAACAAATCTTAGTCAACAAGCGCAGCCGCGAAAACGCCGAGAAAACCCGCTTAAGCCTGAAGAAGAAACTGGCGGGGAACATCGATATAGCGAACCGTGTACAGAAATTCGTTGATTGCCGCAGTAAAGACCTGGACCGCCGCGAATTGTATATCGTGGAGGGTGATTCGGCATTGGGGGCGGTAAAACTCGCACGGGATGCCGAATATCAAGCGGTAATCCCCGTCCGCGGGAAAATCCTCAACTGTCTCAAAAGCGGATATGACAAGATTTTCAAAAACGAAATCATCACCGATTTAATTAAAGTACTGGGGTGCGGGGTGGAAGTCAAGGCTAAATCAAAGGATTTATCGAGCTTCTCTCTCGAGAATCTGCGGTGGAGTAAAGTTATAATCTGTACCGACGCGGATGTAGACGGTTTCCAAATCCGTACGCTGATTTTGACCATGCTTTATCGCCTTACCCCGCGTTTGATTCAAGAAGGGTACGTGTACATCGCCGAATCTCCGCTATTTGAAATCAATACAAAAGAAGAAACCTTCTTCGCTTATACCGAAAAAGAGAAATCCCGAATTGTGGGCGGGTTTAACGGGAAGAAATACACTCTCCAACGCTCGAAAGGGCTCGGCGAGAACGAACCCGACATGATGTCGCTGACTACCATGAATCCCGAAACACGGCGGCTAATCAAAGTCACCCCTACCGACGCGATTCGCACAAAGGAAATGTTCGATTTGCTGTTAGGGGATAATCTGCAAGGCAGAAAAGACTTTATAAGCGAATACGGCTCGCAATATCTGGAGGTTGCGGATATAAGTTAGGAAAGGGGTGCGTGTCATATGAAAACAGTGACGGTATCAGAATTAAAAACGGCATTTTTACCCGTGTTCAAGGAATACGGTGTGCGTAAAGCCGTGTTGTTCGGCTCATACGCTAAAGGCTGTGCCGTTTCCGAGAGCGATATAGATTTACTGGTTGACAGCGGATTAACAGGGTTCAAATTTTTCGGGTTATACGAAAGATTAGCAGGAAGCATAGATAAAAAGGTTGAACTGTTCGACATCTCGGAAATAAACCGAAATTCTAAAGTAGATAACGAAATTCGTGAAACCGGATTGGTGATTTATGAGAAATAAAATCATTGTTAAAAAAATGCTCAGCTATTGCAACAGTATAATTGAACGAAGTAAAGGGGTCAGAGAAAGTTTCTCCCAATTAACACCGGATATGGATATATTCAAAGCTTTCGCTTTTGATTTGTTGCAACTTGGAGAATTAGCGGGAAAAGTCGATGACGAGTTTAGAAAGCGGCATCCGAATATACCTTGGTTCGACATAAAAGGAGTCAGAAACAGAATGGCACACGGATATGAAGGGGTTAATTTGAATATCTTCCGGGATATTGTGTTGGAACATATTCCCTTGTTACACGAACAGTTAAGCAGTATAAGCGAATACGGCTCGCAATATCCGGAGGTTGCGGATATAAGTTAGGAAAGGGATTAATCAAAATGGATAAATTCGAATATATCGTGATATCGGTAAGTCTGAAACAAGCGCAAAAA
This sequence comes from Oscillospiraceae bacterium, assembly GCA_009777835.1. Lineage (GTDB taxonomy): Bacteria > Bacillota > Clostridia > Oscillospirales > Ruminococcaceae > Ruminiclostridium_E. The sequence continues at coordinate 5,077 of WRKZ01000049.1, forward strand.
ACACTCAACGATTTAGGACAGCAGGGTTGGGAGGTTGTCGGTCAATCCCATGTCGCCGCAGTACTTCCGATTTCCTTTACATTAAAACGAAAAATAGGGCTTCCCTGAAAACCCTGAAAACCCATAAACAGTGTGCTTGAAAACCACTGTATAATAAAAACAAGACAAGAAAGGTATTGTTATGCAAGACAATTCTTTGAAAACTTCACCGTTACTCATGTTCATCGCTGTAATCTTCGTGAGTTCGCTGTTAATGGCGAACATCATGGCGAATTATATGTTCGTCATTTTCAAGTGGTCGGTTGACGGCGGATTCTTCTTGTTTCCGCTGACCTACATACTTTCCGACGTGGTGTCGGAGGTATACGGATACAAATGGTCACGGCGAATAGCCTGGACTTCCCTTGCGATTAATGCCGTGTTCGCACTGTTGATTAAATTGCTTGTCACACTCCCGACACCGGAACATTTTGACGGTTCGGCTTTCGAAATCGCCCTCAGCGGCTCATGGCGAATCGTCCTCGCTTCTTTAATCGCGTACTGTGTGGGGGATTTAGCCGATGACCGAATCTTCCGCGCCTTACGGAAAGGCCGAGACAGCATGAAAGGATTCGCGTTCCGTGCGTTGGCTTCATCGTTGGTGGGGCATATTCTCGACACGACTTTATTCTGCACAATAGCGTTTGCGCCCGCGTTCGGAATGGACGGAATCCCGTGGGGAGACCTGCCCGGCATGATTATTCTCGGAATCTGCCTGAAATGGACATACGAATGGCTCGCGCTTCCGCTGTCTTATCGAGTCGTCAAATGGGCAAGACAAAAGGAGGGATTGTCAATTTGAAAGCAGTTCTTATAACCGGGAGCAGTAGCGGAATCGGTGCGGCAACCGCCGAAATCTTCCTCGAAAACGGGTGCAGAGTATACGGCTTGGATTTGACCCCTCCTAATCCGAAAACAGCCGCTCACGAGAACTATCATCATTTCATCTGCGATATTACCAATGAATCTCAACTGCCGAATATCTCGGAGCTTATCACTTACATCATAAACAATGCCGGGACGGATTCCCCCGACAAGGCAATCTCAGTAAACCTGAACGCATTGTTCACGCTTGAAGACAGGTATATGTCGCACGATACAAAGTGCATTGTGAACATCGGTTCGACTTCGGCATATATCGGAATAGAAAATCGTGAGTATGTCGCGAGTAAAGCCGGGGTTCTCGGTTACACGCGAGAACTGGCGAAACGAATGTCCGAATGGGGGGGAAGAGCGGTCAGCGTAAGTCCCGGCCCGGTCTTGACCGAGATGAATCGGCATATCCTCGGCGATGAACAGAAGCGGAAGGCTGTCGCGGAGCAAAATCTGCTGAAACGTTGGCTCGACCCTGCCGAAATCGCCCATGCAGTATGGTTCATGTGTCAAAACAACGGAATAACCGGGGTGGATTTACTCATCGATTGCGGAGAACATATCAATCACAAGGAAATTAAATAACTATATCTATAGTAAGGAGACTGAAATGTCCATGACGGCTACAGTCATAGGGGCAGGACTTGCAGGGGTTGAAGCGGCACACGCCCTGTCGCGAAACGGCATAAAAGTCCGCCTGCACGAGATGAAACCGTTGATGTATTCACTGGCGCATAGTCACAGCGGATTCGCCGAGTTGGTTTGTTCAAATTCACTCAAAGCCGACAGATTGTCAACCGCAAGCGGACTTCTCAAAGCCGAAATGCGGATTTTAGGCTCATTGACGTTGGAGGTTGCCGAACTCACAAAAGTCCCTGCCGGAGGCGCGCTCGCGGTAGACAGGACTGCTTTTTCGGATGAGATTACAAAGCGAATCAAAGCCGATTCTAACATTGAAGTCGTTACGGGCGAAACGGTCGATTTTCCCGAAAGTAACGCAATCATTGCAACCGGTCCGCTCACAAGTGATGCTTTTGCAGAATCCATCAAGGCGAAATGCGGCGGTTTCCTGAACTTCTACGATGCCGCCGCTCCCATTATAACCTCCGAGAGTATCGACATGAAGAAAGCGTTCATAGCATCGCGTTACGGGAAAGGCACCCCCGATTATATCAACTGTCCGTTTACAAAGGAAGAGTACGACATCTTCTATAACGCGCTGATTAACGCCGAATCTGCCCCCCTGCACGATATAGACAAGCATAAGGTTTATGAAGGTTGTATGCCGGTCGAAGTGCTTGCAAAGCGCGGGGTGGATTCGTTACGGTTCGGTTGCATGAAACCGGTCGGGTTGACGAACCCGCATACCGGCGGGAAATCATATGCAATCGCGCAACTCCGCAAAGAGAACGTAACCGGGAGTATGTATAATTTAGTCGGATTCCAGACTAACTTGAAGTTTGCGGAACAAAAGCGGGTTTTCTCTCTTATTCCCGGGTTGGAGAACGCCGAATTCGTCCGATACGGGGTCATGCACAGGAACACCTTTATAGATTCACCTCGCTTACTCGACGAACGGTTCATGTTACGCGGTTCGAATCAAGTGTACTTTGCCGGGCAAATCACCGGGGTTGAAGGGTATATGGAATCGGCGGCTTCGGGCATTATAGCGGGGTTGGCTTTAGCCGGACGAATTCCCGCCCTTCCGAGGACAACCATGCTGGGCGCATTGGTGAGTTACATCGGCGACAAATCGGTGATGGATTTTCAACCGATGGGTGCAAATATGGGATTGTTACCTCCGTTGAACAAAACAATCAAGGGAAAGCAGGAGCGTTACGAAAAATTGTCCGAACGTGCGATTAAAGATTTAGCGGGGACAATTAAAGTTTCAACTTAACCGCTATAAACTTTTTTCGAAAAACTCTTGACAAATCGAAAAAAACGTGATATACTAACCCCATTCATTGAAGGAGAGCCATGAATCATGTATAGTACAACCCGCTCAACGAAATTGCTACTCGCTCTACTTAGCCTTGCCCTTACGGGTGAGGTCCGATTGCGTTTAGTCGATGTGGTGGAGCGATAACTCTCACGGTACTCCTTGCTGTAACTGTTAAGGAAGAACTTTTAAGAGAGGCTCACGTCGGCAAAACGCCGACGAGGGTCTCTCTTTTTTGTGTTAATCAACTGTAATTAAAATATGGAGGAAATTATAATGTCAAACAGAATCAAAGTTTTCGACACAACACTGAGAGACGGAGAACAATCGCCCGGATGCAGCATGAACCTGCAGGAAAAGTTGGAGGTTGCCGCAACCCTCGAAAAGTTGAGGGTTGATGTAATCGAAGCCGGGTTCGCCATCGCCTCACAAGGGGACTTCGAAAGTGTCTCCGAAATCGCTAAAGTCGTAAAAAACGCGACCGTTGCCAGTCTCTGCCGTGCCGTTGACAAAGATATCGACCGCGCGTATGAAGCAGTAAAACACGCTGTTTCGCCGCGGATTCATACCTTTTTGGCAACCTCGCCCATTCATATGAAGTATAAGCTGAAAATGTCGGAGGAACAAGTCCTGGAGAGGACGGCACACGCGGTCGCCTACGCAAAGAAACTCTGTAACGATGTCGAATTCTCGGCGGAAGACGCTTCGAGGAGCGACAAGGTGTTCCTGGCGAAGGTGTTCACTGCGGCGATTGCCAACGGTGCAACCGTGATTAACGTCCCCGATACGGTGGGGTATTCCACGCCGGAAGAAATGGCGGCGTTTATCGAATATATCAAAAGCCACGTAGACGGCATCGAAAAAGCCGACATCTCGATTCATTGCCATAACGATTTGGGGTTAGCGGTAAGTAATACACTTGCATCGGTCAAGGCAGGGGCGACCCAGATTGAGTGTACTATTAACGGAATCGGTGAACGTGCCGGAAATGCCTCCCTCGAAGAGCTCGTAATGAATCTGAACACCAGGAAAGACTATTACAACACAAGCTGTAACATCGATACACGGCAGATTTATCGTGCAAGCAAGCTGATTCAAACCATTACCGGGGTTCCCGTCGCACCGAGCAAAGCAATCGTCGGGGCAAATGCCTTCGCACATGAAGCGGGAATCCATCAGCACGGCGTACTCGAAGAACGCAGCACCTACGAAATCATGACACCGCAGGATATCGGAATCCCCGCAAACAAGATTGTGTTAGGGAAACATTCCGGCAGACACGCTTTCGACGACAGATTAACCGAACTCGGCTACACCCTCACCAAGCAGGAAATAGACGAAGCGTTCATCAGATTCAAGGCGTTGGCAGATAAAAAGAAGGTTATTTCGGACGGCGATTTAGACGCTCTCGTCGCTATGAAGTTAGAAGCAGTTCAACAGAACTATAAGCTCGAAACCTTTGTAATCAATTCCGGCAGCAATATCACGGCAACCTCCACCGTAGGTCTGAACACGGGAGAAAACGGGATTATCGAAAAAGTCGCGAAGGGCGACGGCCCGGTTGACGCTTCTTTCAAAGCGATTAACCTGATTCTTGACAAAAAAATCGAACTCGTAGACTACTCGATTCGTGCGGCGACCGAAGGTGAAGACGCACTGGGTGAAGTCATTGTGAAAATCAGTTTCAACGGGAAAAAAGCGGTAGGCAGAGGAAACAGCACCGATATAATCGAAGCCAGCATATTAGCCTATTTGAATGGGGTGAATAAGTTATGAAAATGACCATGACTCAAAAGATTTTAGCCGCACACTGCGGACTGGAAAGCGTAAGTGCGGGTCAATTGATTGAAGCCGATTTAGACATGGTTCTCGGCAATGATATAACCGCACCGGTCGCGATTAATGAGCTTGAAAAGGCGGGATTGAATAAAATCTTCTCACGAGAGAAAATCTCCCTCGTGATGGACCATTTCACCCCCAACAAAGACATTAAAGCGGCGGAACAATGCAAACAGGTCAGGGATTTTGCGCGGTATCACGGAATCATCAACTTCTTCGATGTAGGCGAAATGGGAATCGAGCATGCACTCCTCCCCGAAAAAGGTCTCGTCAAAGCCGGGGACTGTATCATCGGCGCGGATTCGCACACCTGTACCTATGGGGCATTGGGTGCGTTTTCAACCGGGGTGGGCAGCACCGATATGGCGGCGGGAATGGCAACCGGGAAAGCGTGGTTCAAAGTCCCTGCGGCGATTAGGTTCGAGCTTGCCGGAAAACTCCCCGCGAATGTGAGCGGAAAAGACTTGATTCTGCATATAATCGGAAAAATCGGGGTTGACGGGGCATTGTATAAATCGATGGAGTTCGCCGGGGATGGGGTGGGGAGTCTTTCGATGGACGACCGACTCTGCATAGCGAACATGGCAATCGAAGCAGGGGCGAAAAACGGCATTTTCCCGGTTGATGACAAGACAATCGCATACATGAAACAAGCGGGGGTTGCCGACCAAAGCTATACCGTTTATGAACCCGATTCAGATGCCGAATATGAACAGACAATCCGCATAGATTTGAGCGAAGTCACCCACACAATCTCGTTTCCTCACCTGCCTGATAACACGAGAACGCCGAACGAAATCACCGAGGGAATCAAAATCGACCAGGTCGTAATCGGTTCTTGCACCAACGGCCGCTACGAGGATATGGAAGTCGCGGCGGCGGTCTTAAAAGGCAAAAAAGTAGCGCGGGACGTTCGTTGTATCGTGATTCCCGCAACCCAGAAGATTTATCTTGAATGTATCAGGAACGGGTTAGCCGAAATCTTCGTGGAGTCGGGGGCGATAATCAGTACCCCCACCTGCGGCCCGTGTCTGGGCGGTCATACCGGAATTTTAGCCGAAGGCGAACGCGCAATCGCCACTACAAACCGAAACTTCGTTGGCAGAATGGGACACCCAAATTCGGAGGTGTACCTGGCAAGCCCGTATGTCGCCGCGAAGGTTGCTGTTACGGGGATTCTTAAGGGGGATTTGATATGATGGCAAGAAAATACCTGACATATATGAAAGTAACGGGAAAAATTCACAAATACGGTGACAACGTCGATACCGACGTGATTATTCCGGCAAGGTATCTGAACACCCCCAACCCGGACGAGTTGAAACTCTACTGTATGAGGGATATTGACGCAGATTTCATCAACAAAGTACAGGCAGGAGATATAATCGTCGCGGGAAAAAACTTCGGTTGCGGCTCATCACGGGAACACGCACCGATTTCCATAAAAGCATCGGGAGTTTCATGCGTTATAGCCGAAAGTTTCGCACGGATTTTCTACCGCAACGCAATCAACATAGGTCTGCCTATAATTGAGAGTATTGAGGCGGCGAAAGCCGTTCAAAACGGTGAAACCCTTGAAATCGACTTCAATAAAGGCGAAATCCTCAACAAAAGCACCGGAGAAACCTTCAACGTACAAGCGTTTCCGCCGTTTATTCAAGAAATCATTTCAGCCGGCGGACTCCTCAACAGAAACAAGAAAAAATTATAAGAAAGGACGAACCACCATGCCGAAATTCTTGACGAAATTCGTGCAGGGTGGGCGGTAAAATCAATATGATTTATAATATCAGCGTAATCAACGGTGACGGAATCGGCGTTGAAATAACCCCGCAAGCAGTCAAAATCCTCGAAACAATAGGACATAAATTCGGGCATACGTTTAATTTTGAGTATGTTCTGATGGGCGGATGCGCCATTGACGAAACCGGTATTCCGTTACCGGAACAAACCCTCAATTCGTGTTTGAAGTCCGACAGTGTGTTGTTAGGCGCGGTCGGCGGCCCGAAATGGGAGGGACTCCCCGGTGAACAACGCCCGGAAGCGGGGCTGCTCGCTCTGCGTGCGGCGATGAAGCTATTCGCTAACATTCGCCCGGCTAAACTGTTCGCACCACTGAAGAACGCTTCTCCTTTACGCACCGACATAGTCGAAAAAGGGATTGATTTAGTGTTCGTGCGGGAACTCACCGGGGGAATCTACTTCGGTGAGCGAGGAAGAAGACCCGCACAGACCGACGGATTCGGCACGGAAGCGTTCGATACCGAACGATACAGCGAAAAAGAAATCGAGAGGATTGCGAAGGTCGCATTTGAAATCGCAGGGGTTCGCGGCAAGAAAGTCATCAGCGTGGATAAGGCAAACGTCCTCGAAAGCAGTCGGCTCTGGCGGGAAATCGTGCATAAAACGGCTAAATCTTTTCCGCAAATTGAAGTCAGCGATATGTTGGTAGACAACGCAGCTATGCAACTGGTGAAGAATCCGTCACAGTTTGACGTGGTACTCACGAGTAATATGTTCGGCGATATCCTCTCGGACGAATCGGCTATGCTCACCGGTTCAATCGGAATGTTAGCGTCGGCTTCTCTCGGTGAGACTAAACAAGGACTATACGAACCCATCCACGGGAGCGCGCCCGACATTGCGGGTCAAGACAAAGCCAACCCGATTTCGGCGATTTTGTCGGCGGCTATGATGTTGAAGTAATCGTTCGGCTTG
>WRKZ01000050.1 GCA_009777835.1 Oscillospiraceae bacterium
GACTTGCTGTTGATACTCGCTCTGTATCCCGGTCATGCTGAACATGCTAAACATCAGCGCGAAAAGACAGAGCATTGACACTAAACGTTTGATTCTTCCCATAGATTGACTTCCTTTCTGTTATTTTATTTTGATTTTCTCTATTATATTCCAAAAAAAGATTTTGTCAAGGGGTTTTGAAAAATTTTTTTCCTCATTAACAAAAAGCGGATTCCTCGTGATAATTTCACAGGGAATCCGCTTATACCGATTACACCATTAATCCGCACATTTTTGAAACAAATTCAGCGGGATTCTCCACTGAAATCCCCTCAATCAGCAACGCTTGATTGTACAAGATTTCTGCATAAACCGCCAGCTTTTCTTTGTCATTATCGTGAAGAAACTGCAGTTTATCGAATATAGCGTGGCTTGAATTTATCTCAAGAACTTTGTCGGCTTTCGCCTTATTATTGTCCGGCATAGCGGCTAAAACCTTCTCCATTTGGGTGGTTAAAATTCCGCTACTTGTCAGACATACAGGGTGAGATTTAAGTCGCTTTGAGATACGAACATCTGATACTTTTTCTCCATTTTTGTTTAAAGCCTCCTTCATGATGGTCAGCAAATCTTTTGAATCTTCGTTGATTTGCCTGATTTCATCTTTTTCAGACTCATCTGAGATATCTACATCTGCACTCTGTACTGATTTGAACGGCTTGTCGTTGTATTGTGTTAACATCTGTAAACAGAACTCATCCACGTTCTCGATAAGATACAGAACCTCGTAGCCTTTATCTTTGAGGGTTTCGACCTGCGGTAGTGAGTCAATCCGCTGAACCGAATCCCCGGCAGCGTAGTAAATCGCCTCCTGCTCCTCCTTCATCCGCGATGTGTACTCTGCCAATGTGACTAAATCGTCTTGTGAATCGGAGGAATGGAACACCAGTAAATCCTTCAACGCATCGGAATTCGTACCGAATCCGTTATAAATCCCAAACTTAATCTGGGCACCGAATGACTTGAAAAACTCGATATATTTTTCACGATTATTAGTCAGGAGTTTTTTCAATTCCGAGCGAATGGACTTATCAATACTCTTCGCTATGATTTTCAGTTGGCGGTCGTGTTGGAGCATTTCGCGTGAGATGTTCAGAGACAGGTCTTCGCTGTCAACCAACCCCTTAACGAACGAGAAATGGTCGGGGAGTAAGTCGCCGCACTTCTCCATAATCATCACGCCGGAGGAGTACAACTGCAATCCCTTCTCGTATTCTTTGGTATAATAATCGAACGGGGCTTTCGCGGGGATAAACATCAAAGCGGAATAGGTTGCGTTGCCTTCGGTCTTTTCGTGAATGAATGACTGCGGCGGGGTGAAATCCATGAACTTGTCTTTGTAGAAGGTGTGGTAATCCTCGTCTTTCAGCTCGGACTTGTTTTTCTTCCAAATCGGAACCATTGAATTTAACGTCTTGACTTCAACGGTGTCTTCATACTCAGGATTATCGGAATCTGCCGTTTCTTCCTTCAATCGGCTTGATTTCATCTCCATCTTAATAGGATAGCGTATATAGTCGGAATACTTTGCAACGATATTCTTGATTCGATACTGCTCCAGGAACTCATCGAAGCGTTCTTCTCCCGAGTTATCGTCGGTGTTCGCTTTAATGAACAGTGTAATTTCTGTTCCGTGCGGAATTTCTTCACATGATTCGCACGGTTCGCACGATTCAATAGTGTAGCCATCGGCACCTTCGGAAGTCCATACAAAGGTTTCATCACTCCCCCACGCACGTGATTTCACCATGACTTTGTCGGCAACCATAAACGCCGAGTAGAATCCCACCCCGAATTGCCCGATAACCGATACATCCTCCATCGACTCTTGCGTTGCCTTGAAGTCGAGTGAGCCGGATTTGGCAATAACGCCGAGGTTCTTTTCGAGTTCATCTTTACCCATGCCGATTCCGTTATCGGTGATTGTCAGCGTTCGCGAATCCTTGTCAACCGCGATATTAATCTCGAAACCGCCGCGAACCAATCCGAGATTTTCGGTCATGGACTTGTAGTAGAGCTTGTCCATTGCGTCGGAAGCGTTAGATATAAGCTCCCTCAAAAAGATTTCCTTGTGGGTGTAAATGGAGTTAATCATCAACTCCAACAGCCGCTTCGATTCGGCTTTGAACTGTTTCTTTGCCATTTCTTACCTCCATAAATTCTAATTTAGCACTCTCTTACGTTGAGTGCCAAATAATAATTTATCATGTTTCTCGCTTAATGTCAAGGGTTTTTTACAGAAATGCAAAAATTTTTCGTCACGCAAAAAAATAAGGCAGGAATTTATTCCCGCCTTATTTTTAATAGATTTCAACTAAACTTTCCATTTTGGCGAGTGCCTTGAGAATCTCAAGAACGTCTGCAATCGAAGGTTCTTCTCCTCCGGTTATAATGGAATTCCGCCAAGATTTGTCGCTGTTTTGGCTGTTTTGACTATTTTGAATAGCACTGTCCATTCCCGCCAGATGTTTGAGTATTTCCAGTGCATCGGCAATTGTTACCAGTCCATCGAGATTCGCATCGCCGCGGATTCCCGTAATTTCTGTTCCGGGAATCTGCGTAACGTCGGCAATGTCACCATCGTGACAGTTGCATCGACATATGAAGTAATCACAGCTGACCGGACAGTCAACGCAATCGTTTTCTTCTTCCCGGGCAAAGGCAAGAACCGTCATCAAAACCGCAACGGCGGCTATTGTAACAACAGCCGCCGCAAAGGTCGAACATTTTTTCGGTCGCATTACTTTCTCTTTTTGGAAAGTGCGATAACCGCGCCCGTAGCCATGATGGTCGGGATTATTGCAAGCACAACGCCGCCTTTAGGGGTATCGCCGGAAGCGGTGGTGGTAGCTGCAGCGGTGGTTCCCGCAACGGTGGTAGCTTGAGTGCCGCCATTGCCGGTGCCGTCGGTAGTGGTTGTTATTTCTTCGTTGCCGCCCGGATTGTAGGATTCTGTAGTGCTGCTCAAAGCAAGCAGATTTCTGTTTTCGTCAAGCAGAGTGATGTTAGCCGTACCGGGAGTTTTTTGGTCTTCTATCGCCCAGTCAAGAGTGAGCATGAACATTGCGTATTCCGCGTCGCCTTCTTCATAATAAGGGTCAACCAGGTCAACCGGTGCGATTATCGTGGGTTTATCTGTGCCTTCTTCCCATTTGCAGAGTCTGCCGCAGGTACGGTTTCCCGCAGCGTTACAACGCTCTATCGCGGAAATTTCCGGGTCAATGTGAATCGCGTGCTGTTGCCAAGCTTGTGCCGAGCTGTTGATACAGACATTTACTACAGGAATTTCTTCCAGTTCGGTGTCTTCCGGGAAATCAAACTCAACTTTAACAAATTTGATGTCCTGGAGCGTTTTTCCTTCCGGAAGGAACAGGGGTACCATTGCATCGGTTTCAGGATTTTCTTTAACTTCAGCAGGGAGAATCCCTACATTGTTTTCGAAATCGTTTACAACACGTCTGAAGTCGTTTACTACCCATCCGCCGGTTTTCGAATCGTATGTAGGTGCCGAATAATCGGATGCGCCTACAACGGTTGCCATTACAGCTGCCATGCCGAGTCCTACTGCGGCAGCGGTAACACATGAGAATGCCTTTTTGAATTTCATAATTTTTCCTCCATTGAATTTCTTTTTCTTTTAATAAGGTTTATTGTTCGGGAGTCATGCCGCGGTTTCTTTAAATCTTAATCAGAAGTTAAATAACCTCGGCATCTCTCTCACGATTAACATTATATCACACTTCTTCCGAATATGCAATAAAAACTTTTTGCCAAAAAAACTTGAATTTTTGGTGAAACTGTACAAAAATTTGACTTCAAAATCGTCTAATCAATTTCAACCATGATTTTTTCGTTCGTTTTGACTGCACCGGCACGCATAATAATACGGATTGCCTTCGCGATGCGCCCCTGCTTACCGATGACCCGCCCCATGTCTTCGGGTGCAACGTTCAGCCGATAGATTATTACCCCCGCGGCGTTCACTTCGTCAACCGTGACCTTGACTGCGGATTTATCTTCCACCAGACCCTCTACGATTGAGACTAACAGTTCCTTAAGCATGGAATCTCCTTTCTGTTTTTTTAGAGTACGCCTTTGTTTTTCAAGAGCCGCTTGACGGTATCGGTAGGTTGCGCACCGTTTGCAATCCAGGTCTTGACTTTTTCTTCGCTGACGCTTACAACCACCGGATTCTTGCTCGGGTCATAGTACCCCAACTCCTCAATGAATCTTCCGTCCCGCGGGAAACGTGAATCTGCCACCACTATTCTGTAAAAGGGGGCTTTTTTTGCACCCATTCGCCTTAATCTGATTTTTACTGCCATGTTTTCCTCCTTAAAAAATTTATAATGTTTTTTTATCAGTACGTAAGAGTCGTGACCCTTCCGTTCTCATCAATATAGTCATTTGGAAGTAAGGGAGTAATATAATATACCACCTAACTGAAATCCCCTAAATCTCCGGGACTGAATCCCTCTAAATCCTTCATGCTCATTCCGTGCGGGAGACGCGGAAGCCGCTTGCCTTTCCCTTTCCCGAACTTTTTGAAGCCTTTCATCATCTTCTGCATTTGTTCAAACTGGCGCATAAGCACGTTCACATCTTCGACTTTTGTTCCGCTACCCGCCGCAATCCGCCGTTTCCGTTTAGCATCGATTAATCCGGGTCGTTCGCGTTCGGCTATAGTCATGGACTCAATAATAGCTTTCGCACGGACTAAAACCTTGTCGTCTATGTCTTCTTCTTTGACTTTTCCGCCGATTCCCGGCATTAGTTTCAACAGCCCGGAAATACTCCCCATCTTTTCGATTTGTTTATACTGACTGTACATATCGTTCAAATCGAACTGATTTTTTTGGAATTTCTGCAGAAGTTTATCCTGCTCTTTCTCGTCATAAGCGACTTTTGCTTTATCAATCAGTCCGAGCAGGTCCCCCATCCCGAGGATTCTCGATGCCATACCTTCCGGACGGAACTGTTCTAAATCATCGATTTTTTCGCCCACGCCGGCAAACTTGATTTTCTTCCCCGTAACACCGAGAACCGATAACGCCGCACCCCCGCGGGTGTCACCATCGAGTTTCGTGAGTATAACCCCCGAAATCTCAATTTTCTCGTTAAACGTTTTCGCTGTATTAACTGCATCTTGACCTATCATCGCATCTATTACAAGGAAAATCTCATGCGGATTCGTCAATGCTTTTATTCGCGAAAGCTCTTCCATAAGTGCATCATCTATGTGTAATCGTCCTGCCGTATCGATTATAACAACGTCATATCCGTTATCTTTGGCATGACGAATCCCCGCCTCTGCGATTTTCACCGGGTCGCCTTGCCCCATCTCGAAAACCGCCGCACCGGATTTTTCTCCGACAATTTTAAGCTGGTCGATTGCAGCGGGTCGATACACGTCACACGCGACCAACAGCGGTCTTCGGCTCATTCCCTTGAGGAATTTCGCCAACTTCGCGCAGTGGGTGGTCTTACCCGCCCCCTGGAGTCCGCACATCATAATCACGGTAGGCGGTTTCGATTGAAAATCGATTAACTTATCCCGCACCGATGATTCACCGCCGCCGAGGAGTTTAATCAACTCTTCATGCACAATGTCGATTACCTGTTGTCCCGGCGTAAGGCTTTCCATGACCTTCGCCCCTATACTGCGTTCGGTAACTGTTGCCACAAAGTCTTTTGTGATTTTGAAGTTTACGTCGGCTTCCAACAATGCGGTCTTGACTTCACGCATTGCCTCTTTGACTTCTTTTTCGCCGAGTTTTCCTCTGCTCTTCAAAGCTTTAAAAACCCTGCCCAGTTTATCGGATAATCCCTCAAAAGCCATTAAAATTTCCCCTTGCTAAATCTTTCCCTTGATTTCTACCATTAACTCGTCTATTTGTGCGAGAATCTCTTTGTTTTTCATGTCTGACTGAAGAATCAGACCTTCCAGTCTGTCTATGTCTTCGGTAAGCTCCCTAAACTTTCGAATAAGCCCCATTTTCCGCTCAAGCTCAAACAGCTTTTTTTCGGCTTTATGAATACAGTTGAGAACCCCTTGACGTGTAATCTCCGTTTCGTCGGAGATTTCGCCGAGTGACAAGTCCTCCCCGTAATAAAGCTCAAGCGTTACCCGCTGACGGTCGGTAAGAAGCGTTCCGTACACATCGAGCAAAATATTCACACCCAGATTCTTCTGCATTTACGCCTCCAATTCGCCCTGACTCAAACAGACGGGTCAACCTTTATCGATTTACAGTTCAAACAACGCTCTTGATTATAACCGCTTTTTTCCGAAAAGTCAAGTGCTTTTTGAAAAAAATTTGCCGAAAAAAGAAGGGCCCCCGAAATCGACTGTAAAAATCGACTTCGGGGTCATCATGAAAAAACAAATGCCGTTGAATAAACTCTGAAGAAAATTTAAAAAAATCAATAAAATAATAACAGAGAAAATCAACAACGCGACCCGTAAGGGACTCGAACCCTCGACCTCTAGCGTGACAGGCTAGCGTTCTAACCAACTGAACTAACGGGCCATAAAACGATAAAATTTCGTTTTATGGGAGATATAGGGCTCGAACCTATGACCTCCCGCTTGTAAGGCGGATGCTCTCCCAGCTGAGCTAATCTCCCGTGAAGCTTGACCATTAAAGCGAATGTTTCAAACAACTATTCTATTATACAGATTTCGCAGGCTCTTGTCAATAGTGAATTTTGCACAAAATTTTTTAGGATTTTAACGATATTTTCGTCAAAATCAACAAATTGACGTGTCGGTGATTTTATGATATACTATTATATATGAGATTTACAAAAATTGCAATTAACACGGAAAATCTGGGCGAAGACAGGCAGGAACTGCTTTTTTGCGAGCTTACCGATTTAGGAGCGGAAGGGTTCGAAATCGGCGGCGGATTCGAGTTATCTGAAATACCCTCCGAACTTTTGGAGCTTATAGATGAAGAGCTACTCGAAAAGTCTAAACAAGCGATTGGAGCGAGCGTTACGGTATACATTCCCGAAAATGAGCAAGGGGAAGAATTCTGTGCGAACATAGCGGCTTTTCTGCACGGCGAAAACCTGGAGTATTCTACCGAAACAGTCAACGAAGAGGACTGGGAAAACAACTGGAAGCAGTACTTTCTTCCGCTGGAGGTGGGGGAGCGTTTGCTAATCAAGCCGTCGTGGGTTTCGGAATACGAGAATCGTTCCGGAAGGACAGTACTTGAAATCGACCCGGCAAGTGCGTTCGGTACCGGTCAGCACGTCACGACACGATTATGTCTCGAACTCCTCGAAAAGCATCTGCGTGTAGGTGATTCGGTTGCCGATATAGGTTGCGGCAGCGGAATTCTTTCGGCGGCGGCGGGATTGTTGGGGGCGGGACGAATCCGTGCGGTTGATATTTCGCAGAACGCCGCCGACATCACACGGGATACGTTGAGAATCAACAACGTAGAAGAAGCGGAGGTCTTTTGCGGAAACATTCTCGATAATCCGGGGCTGTGCAAACAAATCGGGGACAGTCATGACATAGTCGTTGCGAACATCACGGCGGATGTAATCGTCGCAATGGCGGAACTGTTCACCGGTTTCATGAAAGAAGGCGGGCGGCTTATTCTTTCCGGAATTATCGAACATCGTCTGCCGGAAGTCATTGCCGCAATCATTGAAACAGTGCCGTTGTTCACCCTTTCCGAAAAGCGTGAGAGTGAGGGTTGGTTTGCGCTTATCTGTCACAGAAAAATCATTTGATTCATATTATGGAGAAAGTAGATTTTAGGAGGTGTGTCATGAACGAACTTTTTCTGTTTTTATTTTTATTTTTCGGCATATTCGGCGCGGTGAAAACGCTCAGCTTGTTGTACACCTTTATGGTGCGGAAAATCAACAACGTTGTTCATCGAAGGGACGAGGATGACGTTAAAATCTGGTTGAAATCCGGGTGATTAAATTTTGGAAAAGGAAGTCAGTGAATGTATGGACGATTTGAAAAAACTCACAGGGATAGTAGAAAACGTTGTATTCAAGAATTCGAGTAATGGGTATATCGTGTTTTCGCTTGATTGCGATGGTTTTCCCAACATGGTTATCGGAAACCTGGGCGAAGTAACCGTTGGAGAAAAACTGTCGCTGTCGGGCGGGTTTATAAAGTCACCCAAATATGGCGAACAGTTCAAAGCTGTTACCTGCGAACGCATCGCCCCGGAAACACCGGAGGAAATCGCGAAATATCTCGGTTCGGGAATAATACCGGGAATCGGGGGTAAAACCGCCGCGAGAATCGTCGAGAGGTTCGGCGAAGATACGCTGGAAATCATTCAAAACAATCCCGAACGCCTTCGCGAAATCAAAGGGTTTTCTATGAAAACAGCGATTGAAGCGGGTGCGGCACTCCGCAGAATGTGTGGGGTGAACAACCTGCTTGAGTTTCTGTCGGGGTTCGGGGTTAGCCCCGCTACATCGGTTGCGGTGTGGAATCGCTATGACAGCTCGTCAATCGCGCTAATCAAGAAGAATCCGTTCTTGTTGTGCGAACAAGGACTGGAGCTTGATTTCGATACAGCGGATAAAATGGCATGGGAGTTCGGAATTGAGCAAGGAAACCTTGAGCGGGTGAAGGCGGGGATAGTCTATTCCTTAAGTGAGAATGCGAAAATCGGGCATACCTGTCTGCCGTTAGAGACGTTGAACGACCGGGTTTGTGAGTTCCTGCAGGTTTCGCAGGATGTTTTTGTTGCGGCATTAAACGCGGCGATTTCCGAAAAAATATTAAACGTACACCCTTCCCAAAAGCAGGAATGGGTGTATCTTTCTATGTACTATAAAGCTGAGACCTACATAAGCCGAAAAATCAACCAAATGCTGAAGATGAATTCCGGGGCTAATCGAGATTTTTCACGTGACATTGCAAAGGTGGAATCGGAGGAGTCGATTACGTATGAGGCACTGCAGAAGTCGGCAATTCAAGGCTGTTTGGAGAATAATCTGTTCATTCTTACCGGCGGGCCCGGCACAGGAAAGACCACCACCCTCAATGCGATTATTCGCCTATTGAAACAAGAACGCAAGACCTTGTCGCTGGCAGCTCCCACCGGTCGTGCGGCGAAGCGAATGTCCGAGCTTACGGGTGAACCCGCTTGTACGATTCACCGATTGCTTGAGGTGGATTCCGCCAAGGAGTCGGATTTTAAGAGCGGGCCTACAATATTTAAGAAAAACGAAGACAATCCCCTCAACGCAGATGTGATTGTAATTGACGAAATGTCGATGGTTGATGTTTTGCTTTTTGAATCGTTATTGCGCGCCGTCAAGCCTGATACTAAGCTGATTATGGTGGGTGACTCCGACCAACTTCCATCGGTTGGCGCAGGAAACGTCCTCGCCGATTTAATTGATTGTAAGCAAATCGAAGGGGTGAGACTGACCGAAATATTTCGGCAGGCTTCAACCAGTTTAATCGTGACTAACGCACACAAAATCGTTTCGGGTGAAATCCCCGAACTTGAAGGCAAAGATAAAGACAGCGACTTCTTTTTTATGAGCGGCGGCGATAGCTATAACTCGGGTGGGCAAATTGCGCGGATTGTTACGGGACTCGTCAAGACTCGGCTTCCTGCGGCATACGGATTCGACCCGATTGACGATATCCAGGTGCTTACCCCGACGAAACTGGGCCCAGCAGGTACGCGTGAACTTAACAAAGTTCTTCAATCGGCGTTGAACCCACCTTCACTCAAGAAAAAAGAAGTGAAATTTGGTGACATAGTGTTCCGCGTAGGCGATAAAATTATGCAGACCGTCAATGACTACAATATCGAATGGAAAAAAGCCGGAGAAAGCGGAATGGGCGTATTTAACGGGGATATCGGCATTATCACGGGGATTGACGGGTACTCTTCCACTTCCGGCGGAATGACTGTCAACTTCGATGGGAGGGTTGCCGTGATTGAACCGCAGTCGTTCAATAAAATCGAACATGCGTACGCAATTACCGTACACAAGAGCCAAGGAAGCGAGTATAAAGCAGTGATTATGCCGCTCCCCTCCGCTTCGAAACGATTGTTGTACAGGAGTCTGCTTTATACGGGTGTTACCCGCGCCAGGGATTTACTGATTCTGGTCGGAAGTAAAGAAACTGTATGCGAAATGGTGTACAACGTTCAGAAATCGGTAAAGCTGTCTTGCTTGAAGGATATGCTCATTTCCGGGTAGAGTAGGCGGATTCGGAGACATGGAAAATTTTTTCAAAACCCCTTGACAAAATCTTTTCTATGGAATATAATAGAGAAAAGGCCAATAAAATAATAACAGAAAGGAAGTCAATCTATGTGAAGAATCAAACGTTTAGTGTCAATGCTCTGTCTTTTCGCGCTGATGTTTAGCATGTTCAGCATGACCGGGATACAGAGCGAGTATCAACAGCAAGTCGAGGCATACGGAGGGAGAACAGCAACTTATCAAGTCAAACCACGAGATAAGGCGTGGATGACCGTGAGCGAGCCGAACATGGCAGGAACGCCCAACTCTCACGCAAACAATGCGTTGGAATCGATTAATATCGATTCAGGGCAATTAACCCTCGAATACAGTTCGCACGTTAGCAACGACGGGTGGCATGGGTATGTGAGGAACGGTAACTATTCGGGGTTGCCGAATCAAGGGAAACATACCGAAGCAGTAAGGATTCGACTTGTCAATGCTTCGGGGTGGAGTGTGTATTACCGCGTTTACATGAGGGGGTTAGGTTGGGGTCCGTTTGTGAAGAACGATGAGATGGCAGGTACTACCGGGCAAAATCGACCGATTGAATCAATCCAGGTTTATGTTGTTCCGGATAATATGTACGCTACACAGATTATTTATGATTCAACGGCGGCAAGCGAATCTCCGTTTCCTGCAGTAACACTAAACACGGCGTTCGTTTTAGCAACCCAAGGTTTTCGCACGAATTTTGGGGTTAATTTTGTTGCAAGTTCGCCAACATTAAACACCACAATTTTGAATGGGAATTCTTGTCCTTTTACTTCTCGGTATAACCCTTGTAATACCGCTTGTGGTTCGCCATTGAGTCAATGTGGTTTTGTTCATCATAAAAGCAGTAGTGTGTTGCATAGTAATCTGATTTCGCTGAACAGCAACGATTATGTCCTTGGTATAGTTGCACATCGCATTTGCAGGGATTCTGTACATGAAAAACCGCTTGTTTTTGATCTTTTGGGTTCAACAGGTCTGAATAGAAAACATGTTCTCGTTACCATGAAAAGGATGGACGGAAGTAATACTAATTTAGCAATCCTTATTCAGCATGAACTCTCGCATAGTTTGGGCGCAAAGGATCATGCGGCAAAACCACAACAGCCGTGTATTATGAGTTCCGATCTTAATAATTGGTGTGACGCTTGCACAAACGATATCTGGGTAGGTATCCGTAACCGCTAAAATTAAAAATAAAATTAAAAATATTTGGAGGAAATTCTTATGAAAACTAAAGCAGCAATAATTTGCACAATCATTCTGGCGATTTCTTTATCGGCGTGTACCGAACAAAACGCACAAAAAGGACCTGAAATCACCCCGGCGGTCTCGTCGCTTGATGGTGAAAAAACCATTACGGCAGAAAGTGAGACAGCGTCAAACGAAGGCTCAAACACGCATGACAACGAAGATGACGGAATTCATGCGGATTATGCGCCGGTGACGTTTAACGTCTTAGAATCAAAAGATTATGAACAAGAAATCCTTGATTTGGTTTTAGATGTCCAACAAAAAGATTTCAAGGACCCGTTTAGATTCTCGGAAATGAGGTATTTTTATTCTTTGAACGCAGAGAGCGGGGGTTATAGATTGTTCAGCGTTGAAATAGACAAATATGCCATTAGTTACTGTTACGGCTTACCCGAAAAGCTTGAAAAGAATACGAAGTTGGATTACAAAGATTCCGATGTAGTAATACAAATTCTCCGCCCGGAAGGGTCGCCGGATGCCTTTGAAGCTGAGAAAATCCTAAAAGAGTGGACTGAAAGTGGTCAACAAAATGGGCAGATGTATTTAACCGACGAGAATATACTGTATAATCAAGACAACAACGATATTTATCTACTGTTCGACGATACTATACTCAGGGTATATACACCAAACCAAAACGTCGAATACGAATACCTCCGTGACCTTGCGTTCGATGTAATCAAAAACGCCGAACTAGTCACCGTGAAAGATTGATTCAAACACCCCCCGATTCGTACGAATCGGGGGAATCCCACCATTTGGAACGTTTATTATGAAACCCGCCAATAAAAGTCAACCCCTTTTTGAAAAATAATTAAAAATTTTTTTCAAACTAAAAACAGGCACAGGAAAGCGA
>WRKZ01000051.1 GCA_009777835.1 Oscillospiraceae bacterium
CAGAGCCGCCGTCGGGAAGCAGGTCGCCGGGTGGCTCTTGTCGATTCCGAGCTCGTTGGCTTTCTGCTTGCGGAGTCCGTGTGGGCCGTCTGCCATTGACAGGGCGGGGATTCCCAATCTCTCAATCGCTTTGGTGTGCCAGTAATCCGCCCCGGAAAGTAGCGAGACTTTTTCTTCGAGGGTCATTTGAGACATGATTTCCTTGATTTTCGGATTAGACATTGTAAAATTATACCTTTCCGGCCCTGATGAGCTGAGCGTTGACATCGGGCTTTACTCAATATCAACAAGATTTGCAATATCAGTGCCTGTCGAGCCATAAATTTCAGCCCCTGCCGAGCCTTGCGAAAAACACAAATAAATATATGCCGCCGATAATAATGCCGATTATTAACGCTACAGTAAGTAAAATTGATATAGGAATAAACAGTATGGTCAAGATAATCCTCAACGCCTTATTAGGGATTCTTTTAATCGGGATATATAAAAGCTTCACTAATGCAAAAGCAATTTCAGACATTACCTCTAACATTCCCTGTTCCCCTTTTCCAATTCCTCCAACGCTTTGAGCAACGCCCGATTCTCATCATGAGTTCCCGCACAAATCCGCAAATGCGTCCCGAAACGTCGAATCGCTATACCTTGTTTCAGTAAATACTCGCAGATTTCTTCAGCCCGCGGCGTTTCAATAAACACGAAATTGGTTTTGGTATCGTAGATTTTTTCGAAAATACTCATTCGCTCAAGTTCGGTCTTGAGTGACCTTACACTCGCCTTGATTAGTCCGATTGCATTTGCATACCCCTGCCCGTCGAACAGAATTTCGGCGGCGATAGCTTGGGTCAGAGAGTTCACGTTAAACGGCGACTTCATCATTCTCAACGCATAGGTGATTTCCTCATTCGAAACGGCAAACCCCATACGGATTCCCGCCAGAGCAACCGATTTCGAACAGGTGCGCAATACCACCAGGTTAGAATATTGCGAAACTTCGCTCAATAAAGACTGTGACTCGTCCCAAAAATCCATATAGGCTTCGTCCAGAACCACAAGCGCATCGCTCCCCGATATAAGCCGCCTTACCTCATCTTTTTCGAGTCCTAACGAGGTCGGATTACAAGGATTGGAAAAGATTACGCACTTGATTCCGTTAGCTCGAATGAATTCACGGATTTCGTCTGTATCGAAGGTGAAATCAGAACGTTTCGGCAGGGTGATGACTTCTAACTCGTACAGTTTCGCATAAAATCCGTACATCGAAAAATCGGGATTAAGTGTCAGAACCTTATCTCCTTTTTCAAGAAGTCCTGCGCAAATCAATCCGATTAACTCATCAGAACCGTTTCCTGCGGTAACGTAACGACTTTCTACCCCGAAAAGCCGTGCGAATGCCGAAACCGCTTCGGTTGCGTATGGGTCGGGATAACGATTAAGCTTCACTTTCTCGATTGCCGCCGCCACCTTCTCGTGAGGAACTTCAATAAAACTCTCATTCACATCGAGACGAACAGGGTAATCGCCGACTAACGGTTCATACGGCGTAAAATTTCGGAGTTTTTTGGGGAGTTTATACATTTTCTTTCCCCAATCTAATCTTAACTGCATTCGAGTGAGCCGCCAAATCCTCCCGCTCTGCAATCAGAATCACATCTTCCGCACACGATTCAAATTCCGATTTCGGGTAATAGATATAACTTGACTTCTTAGTGAAAGAATCCACATTCAACGGCGAAAAGAATCGTGCCGTTCCGTTCGTGGGCAAAACATGATTCGGCCCTGCGAAATAATCGCCGATTGGCTCGGGACTGTACGCTCCGATAAACAGCGAACCTACGTTATCGATTTTCCCGATGTATTCAAGCGGATTTTCCACAAGAACCTCACAATGTTCCGGTGCGATTATTTCGGCGAGCCTTACGGCTTCGCCCATATCTTCGACTAATATTACCGCCCCGTAATTCTGTATGGAAGTCCTCGCCATTTCTTTCCGCGGGAGTGCCTCAAGCTGTTTTTCAAGTTCTTCAACAGTTTTATGCGCGATTTCCTTGCTGTCGGTGATTAACACACTGCTCGCCAAGGTGTCGTGTTCCGCCTGTGAAAGCAAGTCGGCGGCTATATAAGCGGGTTCAGCCGTTTTATCGGCGATTACGAGAATTTCCGAGGGACCGGCAATCATATCAATATCAATCACCCCGAACAGAAGTTTCTTCGCCATTGTGACGTAGACATTTCCGGGCCCGACGATTTTGTCAACCTTCGGGATTGTTTCCGTACCGTAAGCCATAGCCGCAACAGCCTGCGCCCCGCCGCAAAGATAGACTTCGGTAATCCCGCAGAGTTTAGCCGCCGCTAATATATCGGGATTTGCAGTTCCGTCTTTTCGAGGCGGAGTAGTCATGACAATCCGCTTAACACCTGCGATTTTAGCAGGAATCGCGCACATCAAAACCGACGAAATAAGCGGAGCAGTCCCGCCGGGGACGTATAATCCAACCGTTTCAAGCGGACGAATCCGCTGCCCCGTGATTATCCCGCTCTTCTCGGTGAGTGTATACCCTTCCCGCTTCTGTGCGGCATGAAAAGAAGTAATCTTCGCATGGCACCGCCGAAGTGCCGCCATTAAATCCTTTTGATTCTCGTCATAATTCCTGAAATTGCTGATTAACTCAACCTCCGGAACACGATAATACATAACGCTGTCACTGTCGAGTCGGGCGGTGTAATTCTTGACCGCCTCATCCCCGGTGTTTTTGACATCGTTTATAATCGCCCTAACCGTGCGTTCAACAGCGAAATCAGCATCCCCCGCCCTGTTTTCGAGCAGTGACAGAAACGCCCCGATTTCCTGCTTGTTCTCGATGATTTTCAACATTCATATACCCCCTTCTATGCTCTTCTCTATACTCTCCAGAATACCCTCAATTTGAGCCTTCTTCATTTTCAGTTTAACCGGATTTACAATCACCCTTGCCGAAATGTCGGATATATCCTCGACTATTTCAAGCCCGTTCGCCTTGAGGGTCGCACCGGTCTCGACTATATCAACTATTCCGTCGGCGAATCCCAGCAACGGCGACAGCTCCACGCTTCCCTCGATTTTGTATATATCGACCTGCGTCCCATTTTTCTCAAAGAAGCGTCTTGCTACATTCGTGTATTTTGAAGCGACCCGCTTCACCCTATGACCTTTGTAGAAATCCACGCCTTTCATCGCAATCAGCGAGAACCTGCACTTCCCGAAGCCTAAATCCAGCATTTCAAAATGTTGAACCTTGCCGTCATCATCGGCATACTCATCGAGCATATCTTTACCGGTAATTCCTATATCACAAAAACCATGTTCAACGAAGGTGATAACATCGGGTGATTTAGCCACTATGATTTCGACATTTTGGTCGGCAACCGGGAAAATCAACTTTCTGCCTTTATCGGCAAATGCCAAAACATCCCACCCCATTTTAGCGAAGAGTTTCAGGCTTTCTTTTTCAAGCCGCCCTTTAGTAAGAGCAATTCTGATTAAACCCGAATCCGGTTTTTGCGGTTCAAGTGCAAGCTTAGTCAAAGCAGAAACGTTTACTATAAGGCCGATTCCGGCGGTATCCCCGATTTTGTATTCGCCACCGGTCAAAATCGGTTTGCCGAACCCATCAACATAACCGTTGAAGGTTAATCCGTCATAGTACTTACGCTCTTTCTGTTCAATTTCGAATACGTATTCTCTGTCAACTACGAGTTTCAGCGTCTTCTCGGCTAATTCTTGAACATACTGCTTGAGGGAATCATCAATCGTCCCGATGATTTCTATACCGCACTGCACAATTTCATCATCACGACCGGATTCTTTAGGGTTAGCCCTGTAAATCGTCTGATTGTAGCAGAGTTTCAGCGGACGCGGTTCATCTTTAAGTCTGGTCTGCGCCAAGCGAACAATGGGCGGCGTAGAATCCGGACGAATCACCAACAATCGCCCTTTAGAGTCGTTCATCTTATACATACGTTCCTGAGGATAACCGAAAACATCGCCGAATTCAACAAACGGCGTTATAACCTCATGGAATCCCTCTTCCTTAAACAAACCCATCAGCTTACTCTCGATTTCACGTCGAGTAGTACATTCCTCGAAAAGCAAATCACGAGTCCCCTCAGGCGTTTTAAAATTGTGTTTTCTCATACGGTTTCCTCCTGATTCGTATTAACCGGGCGAATAATCGCAATCGGCGTTTGCTGGTCACTCTGATCGAGCGGATTATCGGCGAAAATCAACTCCCCGAACTCATCGGGTAAATCCTTGTGAGACTTCCCCAGAACAGTACAAGCGATGTCGTTCGCATCGACTATATAAACGTCATGCCCTTTGAGATGTTTAGAGAGACGTTCGGCTACTTCGTGCGGTTTGTGCGGCGCCATTTTCGCATAGGTATTATAAGGAGGGATTGTATAATCGCACGGGCCGTCGATTGCCCTTGCTTTCATTCCGCAGATGTTATAAAAAACTCCCCGCTTGCCGAACAGCTTGCAAAACCCCGCTATAATCGCGGCAAAGATGATTTTCACCCGGCCGACTTCACGGACACAAAGTTCCATCGTTACAGGAGAACCGATTCCTATACCGTAATCCGGCTTATATACGAATTTACACAAGAATCGTGCCAAACGAGAGGGTTTGATTGAATCCACCGGGAATGCCCGCCCCTGCATAATCGCAATAATCTTTTCGGAGATGAAAACAGCGTCACCCTCATTGAGATAATCCCGAACATATTTGTCGATTACGTCTTCGGGAACGTCTTCTTTCATTATTACATGGGTCTTGACCGGGTATCTCGCGTGAGTCCCGAACTTAGTTTCAACCGCAAGGCACTTTCCTTCATTGGGAACAAATGGCATATGCATTTTTTATTTTTCCTTTGCTTAAATCATTCAACGCATATTATACCATTATAAAAAAAATATGTCAAGAAAAGGGCTTGAAAATTTTTCCCGACTATGCTATAATAGGTCACATGATACAAAAAATATTGAATTTACCGCTTGTCTTCCTACACTATCTGGGGGAAGCAATTACATCACTCCTCTTAAACGGATTCAAAGATTTGATTGAATTCTCGGTTTTAATCCTCAAACTTATCTGGGGGAGAACCGTAAGATTTCGCCTGAAAGCCCTCGACCTCATTAAGTTGGTCTCGGTTTTCATCGCTTCGCCTTTCGTGAAGATGTGGATTAACATCTGCAACATGAGGCGGGACATGAAAGCGCAAAGCCAAGAAAAGGGATTCTTGGGGGCGATGAAAGCGTTCTTCCCGTATATGATGAAGTTCGTGTTCGGCAAAAGAGGATTAGGCGTAACCGTATTCAATTATGCCGCCCCGATTTTAAGCGTGGTTTTCCTGTTTAACGTGATTTCCTATGCGACTTCGGCAACGTTTTCGCTGAAACTCACCGTTAACGGAAAATTCATCGGGTATATCGAAAGCGAGCAGGACTTCCTCAATGCCGAAGCACTGGTGTTACAACGTGTAAACTACTTCGGAAGTGATAACACAATCGAAATAAGTTCGGAATTTGCAATTGCCAACGCCGGCTCAAGCGAATTACTGACCCCGGGTCAAGTAGCAAACGCAATTATAGAAGCATCCGACTTTACACCGGTATCTGCGATTGGATTCTTCATTGACGATGTCTGCTACGGGGCTGTCCTCAAAGAAGACAAACCCGTAATCGACAAGGCATTACAAGCCCTCCTCGATGATTCCTTGCAGGAACTCCTTGATGATTTGCCAAACGGCGCGAGCGATGAGGACGTTTCATTCTATAAGCAGGTTCAGTTCGACAGTTATGAGTTGTTTTTGGAAGACAGTATAGTCAAGCCTGAGGAAATC
Organism: Oscillospiraceae bacterium; assembly: GCA_009777835.1. Lineage (GTDB taxonomy): Bacteria > Bacillota > Clostridia > Oscillospirales > Ruminococcaceae > Ruminiclostridium_E. The sequence goes on from WRKZ01000051.1 coordinate 5,880, forward strand.
ATTTCTATGATTAACTCCACTTCCGGTGATGGCGAACCTTATCTCCCGGTGGTCGTAACCTTGACCGAAATCTATGAAGTCGCTTCCGATTTTGAAACGATTACGCAACCCAACGACAATCTGTTCGAAGGGACAACGCGAGAAGCGCACGCAGGCGTTCGCGGGGTTAATCAAGTAGAAGCACGGGTCTCTCTCTTAAACGGCGAGGAAAAAAGCCGCAGTATCGTAAACACAACCGTGATTACTCCTCCGGTAGACAGAGTCATCCACACAGGAACACGTCCTCGGGACAACAAATCGGTATCGCCACAGCCCGGTACACCTGGAATGTTCGTCTGGCCAACCCTGATGAGCGGGTATATTTCGCAAAACTACTTCTCGGGACATGGTGCCGTTGATATAGCCGGGTCAAGTTTCCACGGTACACCTGTTTACGCAGCGGGAAGCGGTATCGTGACCGAAGTACACTACCTCTCGACCGGATACGGTTATTATATCGTGATTCAGCACGGAGAAGAGTACGACAATTTGAAAACGCTGTACTCCCACTGCAACGAAATCATCGTGACTGTCGGCCAGGAGGTTATTCAAGGGGAACAAATAGGCACAGTAGGACGGACAGGCCGTGCCGATGGCTCGCACCTTCATTTCGAGGTTATTGACGGTAACCGGAGGCTCAACCCCAACAACTATATTTCGAAAGGCTGAAAAATCAAACTGAAAACGCTGATGTCGAAGATGACATCAGCGTTTTTTATACAAATCTTGCGGGAATCAAAAGGATTAACAAGAATCATCCGATTTCTTTTCGCTGTTTTTGAGCTGTAGTTCGGGCGTTCGCATACTCACCCTTGTCTGAGCGGGAATCGACTTAGTCACGAAGGCGTTTCCGCCGATTGTCGCACTCTCGCCGATGATTGTGTCCCCCCCCAGAATCGACGCACCGGAATAAATCGTCACGAAATCCTCTATCGTAGGATGGCGTTTAACATCCCGCAGACTCTGTCCTCCGCGGGTTGAAAGAGCACCCAAAGTCACCCCTTGATAGATTTTTACGTTATTACCGATAACAGCAGTCCCGCCCACGACAACCCCTGTTCCGTGGTCTATGAAAAAAGACTTCCCGATTTTCGCGCCGGGATGAATATCAATCCCCGTTATACTATGCGCATATTCAGTCATCATGCGGGGAATCAGCGTAACCCCCAACAAATGAAGTTCGTGCGCAATCCGATGAACCATCACCGCAAACAATCCCGGATAAGAAATCACGATTTCTGCTTTGTTGTAAGCCGCCGGGTCGCCCTCATAAGCAGCTTCGACATCGGTCAAGAGATATTCCCGAAGCTGCGGAATTTTCTCAATGAATCTGTTAGCGATTTCTTCCGACACACCCTGACTTTTCAGGTCGGCATAGACGTATTCGAGCGACTTCACCAACTCCGAACCTACGTTTTTTCCGCCGAAATATTCCGGAAAGAGGATAAACCGCATCTTCTCCACGATTCCGTGGATTACCGATTTATCGGGTTGGGTTTCAAACCTCCCCGAATCAAAATCCGCCAGGATTTGCTCTGCTATTTTTTGAATCAAACCAATCACCTCGTTATTTCATGCCATTCCTTTATTATATATGCGGCAAATTGATTCCTTGTCACCGATTTCAATTCTCCGTTCCGAACAACGCAGTCGAAAGATAGCGTTCGCCTGTATCGGCTAAAAGCGCGACAACTGTCTTCCCTGCAAATTCGGGACGTTGCGCTATCTGCGCCGCCGCAAATGCGACCGCACCGGAAGAAATCCCGACAAGCAACCCCTCGCTGTTCGCAAGGGTACGCGACGTCTCGAACGCTTCCTCGTTCTTTACCCGAATAATCTCATCAACAATTTTTGCGTTGAATACTTCGGGAACGAATCCCGCACCGATGCCCTGAATTTTATGCGCCCCGGGATTCCCTCCGGACAAAACAGGCGAATCTGCCGGTTCAACCGCAAAAATCTTTACGTCGGGGTTACGCCCTTTCAAGACTTCACCTACACCTGTAATCGTTCCGCCGGTACCGACCCCCGCTACAAATGCGGCGACTTCACCATCGGTATCCCGCCAGATTTCTTCTGCCGTGGTCGCTTTATGAACCGCCGGGTTGGCAGGATTCGTAAACTGTTGCAAAATGAACGAGTCGGGAGTAACCGCCGCCAGTTCTTCTGCTTTAGCAATCGCGCCTTTCATGCCCTTCGACCCTTCAGTCAAAACGAGCTCGGCACCCAACGCCTTAAGCATATTACGACGCTCAACACTCATCGTTTCCGGCATGGTAAGAATCAGCCTATAACCCTTTGCGGCACAAACGAAAGCCAACCCGATTCCTGTATTTCCGCTGGTGGGTTCGATGAACACAGTGTTCTCGTTGATTTTTCCCGATTCTTCTGCCGCCGAAACCATGGCATACGAGATTCTGTCTTTCACGCTACCCAACGGATTAAAATACTCCAACTTCGCTACCAGTTTACCCTTGAGCTCTATTTTTTTTCCGAAATTCCCGAGTTCCAAAAGCGGCGTATTCCCGATTAAATCGGTAAGATTTCTTGCTATATTTGCCATAAACTATATTTCTCCTTTAAAAAAACTTAAAAATTAAATTCAGTAAATCCGCAACAAAAGCCTTGACTTTCGCTGCGGATTCACAAACTATCAGTCGTTTTGAACAACTATACTCGCCTAACTTCTGGACAACTGTTTTCTGATATAAGCTTTGAGTTCTTTAAACGCACTTCTGGGGTCGATTTCATCGAGGGTTTCGATTAAAGCCGAGACTTCTTTGTCTTCCAGACTCGTTTTCTTATTCGTAATAAAGGTAGCCCTGCTCTTCACGATAAACATCAGAATATCGTCTGCATCGGCTTTGTCGGCGACCATCTGCGAGAACACCTTACTCTTTGCGGCGAACTGCATGAAATCCTTATTCATCAGTGCGTAGTTCATCCTGCCTTTTTCATCGGAATAACGCTCAACGAACGCATTATACTCGTCCGAATCCACCATGTCAATGCTCTCTTCAGGGAGTTCTTCCTCGGTTGTGGGTTCGTATTTAGAAACGTCAACAACGATGTTTCCGCGTGCGGTATACGGTGCGCCGCAGGTAAGTTCCGCTGCTTCTTCAAACGCTTCTGCCGGGAACAAAGCAGAATCAACTTTCCCGTAAGGGACAGTCTCCCCCGTACGCTTGTCAATGGTGCTGACCGCACTCACATCTTGGTCGAGACGAAGAATTTTAATCGCACTCCCCTGTTGGATTTTCTGTTTGTAGGCAATTGCAGGAATCGTCGATAACTCGACGGCTTTTGTCCGGATAATGTTTCTCAAAGTAATTCCCTCCTAAATAATATTTTTTGAAATTTCGCTAATTGGCATATTATACTACACATTTACAGAAATGTCAAGCACTCGTCAAGCAATTGAAAAAAAATAAATTCGTCAAGATTTGCCCCCGCTTTGCATTGACTTCCGTACGGTTTTCTGCTATAATCATAAGTATTATGAATAAATTACCTACAACTCTACTAATCTACCCCGATTTTCTCGAAGAGGACAAGTCTAACAAAAACAAGCTCGGCAACTACAGTGAGGGCTTGGCTTCGATTTCGGCGGTACTGAAACAAGCGGGCTACGATGTGAAACTCTATCATATGCTGTATATGCCCGACAAAAAAGAATTCCTCAAGAAAATACGAGAGTTCGACTGTGATGTCATAGGCTTTTCTGCCAGAACAACGGCAATCCCGTTCATAACCGAGTTTGCGGGCTGGCTGGACGATGAGTTACCCGATATTCCCGTAGGAATAGGAGGGTATCATGCGACCCTGGTGCCGGACGAATGTCTGCAACTCCGCGGAATTGACATGGTAATCGTCGGCGAGGGAGAATACCCGTGGCTGGACTATCTGAACAGCCTCCGTGACGGGACAAGCCGAACCGACATCGAGAGTATTAACTTCAAACAGTCCGACGGTTCGATTATACACAACCCGGTTCGTCCGCTGATTGAAGATTTAGACTCATTACCGTTCCCGGATTTTGACCTGTTCGATTATGCAAACCTCGACCGTTCGAAAAACTTCACCGCTATGGTAATGCTATCACGGGGGTGTCTGTTTTCCTGTACCTACTGCGGGAATTCGCAATTCCGTAACGTTTATCCGAACAAGAAAAAATACGCACGATTCCGCTCACCCGAAAAGTCAATCGAATTACTCTTACTGCTCTTAAAGAAATTCCCCTTTATAAAGTATCTTGAGTTCCGTGATGCGATTTTCAACACTTATGAAGATTGGTTTTACGAATTCATGCCTTTGTATATCGAAAAAATCGGGCTTCCGTTCAACTGTAATCTGCGGTTTGACATTCTTACCGAAGAAATGGTGAAAATGCTCAAGGACGGCGGATGCTACATGATTGACATCGGACTCGAAAACGGCAACGAGGAATTCCGCACGAAGTACCTCCACCGTTCCATGAAGAATGAGCATATGATTAACGTTGCCAAGTGGTTCAAACAGCATAAAATCACGACACTGACCTACAACATAGTCGGGTTGCCGCATGAAACGTTGGAGCTTTCGCTCGAAACAGTCAAACTCAATGCGAAGCTTGACGTTGATAAGGTAATCCCCAACATATTCTACCCCTATCCCATGACTATTCTCGAACGAACCGCCCGCGAAGGAGGGTTCATTCCCGAAAGCGGAACGGTAGACCCCAACGACCCGGTTCAACTTCGAATGTCGCAGTACCCCAAATACGACATTCTGTATATGGCGTATAACTTTAATAAGTTGGTTCGGCAGTACAGGCGGATTTACGCATTGCCGGAAGCGCAATCAAAAAAAGCCGAGGCTAAACTCGACCGTAAAATCACTGCAAAAAACTATCCGCGGAAGTTCTTGTATAAGAGCGCGAAACTCAAGGAAGCTATGTTCGTGAAAGCAAAGAAGCTACTCAAAAGGCTTTCGCCGAAACTGTTCGTATTCTTGAAGAACAGGACTATGAAGGAGGTCAAGTGATGAAAATCCCGGAGCTTCCTAAAATTGTTATCGAAGATGAGGCTAAAATCATAACACTGGTATGCTATTTACTGGAATATCTCGGCGTTTTAAATGAATCCCAACTACTCGAAATCGTTACCGTAGACGAAGTAGTACCGCAATTCAAACTAAACGATGCACTAGCCACAATCGAAAAAAAAGAATTAGCCGAACGCAAAGAATCCGGCGAAAATGCGTTCAGCATTACCGAAACCGGCAGGGCATGGCTAACACAGTTCGAAAATTCGTTAGCAGTCACCCTGCGACGAAAAATGTTGGGGGTCGGAAAAGAAGTCGTGCGGTTGTCGGCATTGAAAAAAGCAGTCAAGTGGAACGTCTCTCAAACAAAAAATGCCGCGACCGGGGTCTCGGCATGGCGATTTTACGCTTGTTTTCTGAACGAAATGGACGGAACACCGGTCATGGAAATAAAACTTTATTCCAAAACGAAGGACGGCGTACTCAAAGCACAAGAAAAGTTCCTGAAAGACCCGGCAAAAACTTTGAGCGAGACAATCGGCAATTTCATTTAGGCAAACCGGCATTTTAAGCTGATTATAAGCCGTTTTACGGTGCATCGCTTTGAGCCGCCGATAATTTTTCCACAATTAATTTCGCAACCTTATTGACATCTCCGCAACCAAGTGTTATAATTAAGTCGCCGCATTGAGAATTGCCGGATACGTAATCGGCAACCTCCTCAAAAGTAGCGAACAGATTGCAGTCTTTGATTTTAGCGGACAAATCTTCAGAGTAGATGTCGTGATTAAAGGGTTCTCGCCCGCCCATTATTTCAGTAAGCGTTACTCTGTCTGCAATTGAAAGCGACACGGCAAAATCGTCAAGCATAGTTTTAGTCCGCGAATAGGTGAAAGGTTGGTGAACTGCCCATACTCTCTTATAATTCATAGACTTGGCAGCCTTAAGTGTTGCAGCGATTTCTGCGGGATGATGCGCATAGTCGTCAACAACAGTCACGCCGTTGATGACAGCATGAACTTCAAACCGCCGACCGGCCCCCGTAAAAGACTCCAGCCCGCGGGCTAATGCTTTCACACCGCAGCCGGACGAATCCGCCGCCG
>WRKZ01000052.1 GCA_009777835.1 Oscillospiraceae bacterium
CGGCAATCGGCGCAGAAGCCCGCGCTCTGGGACTGTCATGCGTTCTCGGGCCGGGAATCAACATCAAGCGAAGCCCTCTATGCGGGCGGAACTTCGAGTATTTCTCGGAAGACCCGCTACTCTCGGGGCGAATGGGCGCGGGAGTTGTGAACGGTCTGCAAAGTCAAGGAGTAGCGGCGTGTCTGAAACATTTTGCGGCGAATAATCAGGAGGATTATCGATTCTGGGTGGATGTTCGTGCAGATGAACGGACTCTTCGTGAGATTTACCTTGCGAGTTTCGAGTACGCGCTGATGTTCAGCAAGCCGAAGGTGTTCATGTGCAGCTACAACAAGATTAACGGACAGTTCGCCTCCGAGAATCGGTGGTTGCTGACGGAAGTCCTGCGTGACGGGTGGGGCTATGACGGTATAGTCATGTCCGATTGGGGGGCGGTGAACAGCCGTCCGCAGGGAGTGTGGGCGGGTCTTGACCTGGAGATGCCCGGTTCTTTCGGGGTCAACGACGCGGAGGTCTTGAAGTCCGTCCGTGGTGAGGACACGGCTATAGCGACGACAGACCCGGACTTTACGCAACTCACAGAGGCTGAAATCGACCTCGCCACCGAACGAATGTTGAATTTCATTCTTGATTTGGAGGAATCCACTTCCGGGACTGTTCCGATTGTTTCTCACAAAGAGAATCATAAACTCGCGCGGGAAATCGCCGCCGAGTCTATGGTGCTTCTCGAAAATAGTGGCGGAATTCTTCCGCTGAAACGTGGGGAGAAAGTCGCTGTAGTCGGGGATTTAGCTACGAACCCCGTCTATCAGGGTGGCGGAAGTTCCCGCATAGTCCCGACTAAGGTGGACATTCCGTTCGACTGCATCGCCGAGTATGCGCAAATCATTCCTTTGGAAAAAGCAAAAACGGTAATCGTCTTCGCAGGCACTCCCGACGGTTATGATACCGAGGGAACGGACAGAACGAGCCTGGACTTACCCGCCGAACAGTACAAGCTACTCCTTGAATTGCAGGCACAGGGCAAAAATATAGTCTTGGTTATATGTGCCGGTGCGCCTGTACACATTCCGTTTGGGTTTGCGTCGGCTGTGCTGTTGGCTTACTACGGTGGTCAAGCGATGGGTGGAGCAGTCGCCGACCTGCTTTTCGGAGTGAAAAATCCTTGCGGCAAATTAGCCGAGACTTTCCCCCACGAACTTAAGCATACGCCCTGTTACGGCAATTTCCCCGGTGACGGTGTGAGCGTAACCTACGCCGAGGGGACGCTTGTGGGCTATCGGTGGTACAACAATTGGGGAATCGGGGTGAATTACCCGTTCGGCTACGGGCTGTCTTACACCACGTTCGAGTACGGCGAGTGGGCTGTTTCCGGGAATCAAGCCACAGTAACCGTCACGAATACCGGGGACTATGACGGCAAGGAAATCGTCCAATACTACGATAGCAACGGCGAACTCCGGGGGTTCAAGAAGGTCTTTCTTGCGAAGGGTGAATCGAAGACGGTGACTGTAGATATCATCCCGAAAGCGGGGCAGATTACGCAGAGTCCGGTAGTCCCGAAAGTCACGCTCTACACGCAAGTCAAGGCTTTGTGGAAGATTCCCAACGGGCGAGAGCTGCTCGACGAAATTGGAGCGAAGTTCGGGGTGGAAGTCACCGAAGAGCTTGTCAACACGCGGGATTGTTCGAGCTTTGTCGGGAATATGCTCCGTAATATGGTGACGATGTTCGACCTGGGGTGGAGTTTCGCCGACTTGCAAGCGAGAATCGACCGCATTAACGAGATGAACGGCTTATGAGGCACTATTTCACCAATGACGACAGCCCCGGGAATCGTGAGTTGAAGTACATCGACTACAATTTTCGGGGGCATGATTTCAAATTTGCGACTCACAGCGGAGTATTTTCGAAAGACCACGTAGATTCAGCGACTGACATTCTGCTGAACACGGTCGCCGACAGGCTAACTGTCAACTGTCAATTGTCAACTGTCAACTGTCTTGATTTGGGTTGCGGGTACGGTGTAATTGGGATTGTGCTTGCTAAAGTTTACGAATTGCAATTGACTTCCTGCGATATAAATGAATCGGCACTTGAATTAGCAAGACTTAACTGTCAATTATCAACTGTCAATTGTCAACTGTTCAAGTCTGATTGTTTCGGGGGAGTTTCCGGGAAGTTCGATGTGATTACGCTCAACCCGCCGATTCACGCAGGGAAGTCGGTGACTTACCGTATGTATGAAGAATCTCCCCGATATTTAGCGGAGGGTGGGCGATTATATATTGTTACGCTGAAAAAGCACGGAGTGGAAAGCACCCTCGCTAAGTTGAGGGAGGTTTTCGGCAAAGTCGAAGTCATTTATAAGAAGAAGGGGATTTACGTAATAGAATCAATGTCATAATTAAGAGACAGATTGAGGCGGGGATGCTCCCCCCTGATGTGATTTCTATACGATTAGGATTTGCAAGGGTTTGGATTGCCGTTTCGCCTCCTATTTCGAAAATGCGGGCGAGGAGAGCGAATATTCCCGAACTTAATGCTGCGATTGGAATTCTTGCAAGCAGGAATTTTTTGAGGTTTATTTTCGTACCGCCGCAAATCGCCGATACCTGGAATATAATGCAGATTCCACCCATAGAAGTCAGTGCGGAAATTAATGCCGGATTCGCTTGCAGTTCCATTATGTTGGTTATTTCCAGGAATGAGTGGATTGATTGCGGCAGAAAGCGCAGTGTCCGTGATATTATTCCGAAGAAGACCACCATGATGCAGATTTTATATAACGCTGTTCCGGATGAGGTGACTGCGTTTATGATTGAACTTGTGAGATTGTCTCCGGTGATTGCTACGGCAGATTTGTGCTTGTGATTCTGTCGGCGGGGTTTCGCGCTTTTTCCCGAATTTGCGATTGCCGCGAAAATCGTGCAGGCTAACACGTTCGACAGCCAGATGTATATTCCGATGTTGCTTAACGCCATCAGGAATACAGGGCTGCCGTTAAAGCAATACATGAGCATATTTTCAGCCCGGATTTTATAATCCGGGTTTTCTTTTACTTTATCGGAAAGCAGTTTTGCCCCGACAGGGTAGCCGCCAAGCATCGAGAGCAGGAACAGGGAGGTCTCCCCTTTAATTAGTCCGCTTGACATCACAAAAGTCGATAACGCAAGGAAAGCGAACAGCGAAGGGATAACCGTGACAAGACAAAGTCGGATACTTTCTGCCACGCTCACGCTTATTCCCTGTGAATCGCTCACGAAGATTACCCCTAATATCACGCATAAAGCGGTGAACGCAAATTGCTTCATAACTCGTCCTCCTTCAACATATATATTTCAAAAGGGGGATTTATATGAATATAAAACAATTAGCTCAAAAATATGAAAAGGCGAAACACGGTCTCATGAAACATTCGTCTTTGCAGATTACCGATAATCGCGAAGTCATAGCCGACGGGTGCCGTAAAATAATCAGTTGCGACGATAATATCGTGATAATCGACGGGGCGCAGGCACGGGTGACGATTACCGGTGATTCGCTCAAACTGCGCAACTGGGGAACCGATGGTGTCACCATTTCGGGCAAAGTGAAATCGGTCGAGTTTGATGAAAACGTAAAAGGGGGGAGCTATGTTTAGCAGTTACGTTGAATTCACGGCATTCGGGGCGTATTGCAACGAGTTTATCGATGAACTCGTCAATTCGGGATTCGGGGTAAGTGAAATTACTTCTTCTAACGGAATTTTCGTTGTGAGAACCGCCCCGCGTAATTATCCGGCGATTGCGAGGAAAGCGAAAAAATTCCGGGTGAAGACCCGGGTGATAAAAAGAAGCGGAATTTATTTCAGGTTGCGCCGATATTTCGGCAGGGTAGGGATTCTGTTGGGGGCGTTCGCCTTTTTCGGTGTGATTGTACTCCTGTCTAATTTTATATGGGACGTGAGGGTGGTGGGACTTCCTCAAGACAGTCAAATCGGGCAGCACCGAATACTTGAGCAACTTTCCGATAGCGGGATTCGCCCCGGGGTCGGGATAAGGAGTTTCAACGCAAATCAGGCAGAGCTTGAACTGATGCTGGCAATCGAAGACGTTGCGTGGGTCAGCATCGAACGCAAGGGTAGCCGAATCATCGTTAAAGTCAGCGAAAGGGCAGGGGAAGACACGCTCACGATTCCATCAAGCGTTCCCTGCAACGTAATGGTGCAGCGTTCAGGTCAACTTGTGAAAGCGGAGGTCTATCGCGGGGAACTCCTGTACGAAATCGGCAGCGGTGTGAATGAGGGGGATGTGGTGGTCAGCGGAGTAATCAGTAACGGGGCAGGGGGATTGTCCCACGTCCATGCCGACGCTGTTTTGATTGTCGAGTCGGTCGAAGCGGTAGACTTTTATCAGCCGTATACGTCACTCCACCGTGCGAAAAACGGTCACTCATTAAGTAATAACTCAATCATATTTTTGGGATTGCGTTTCGGGGGTGAACTTGAAATTAATCGCTATGCCGACCACGTGGAATACTCCGAAAGTGTGATTGTTCCGAGATTTTCTGGATTCCCTCTGCCGTTTCGCCGATTGAAACAGGATTATGTCTTTTATGACAGGGTTGAAGTCACCGATTTGCCGACTGAAGCGTTGGATAAACTCAACCGCCAGATTGAGGTGTATGAGCTTAACTTCCTGAAGGATGCGCAAATCATTGAAAAACAAGCTGAATATTTTCCCGACGATAACGGGATAGGGGTTCTGGTTCGATACGTGTTTCAAGAGGATGTAGCTGTTAAGAGTGAGATTTTTATTCGTAATTAGGGTGAATTAAAAAACAAGCAGAGTTCTTAACCGATAGGTTAAGAACTCTGCTTGCGAAAGGAGTACACTATGAACAAACTGAATGAAAGAGCGGGTGATGGGGATCGAACCCACACGACCAGCTTGGAAGGCTGGGATTCTACCATTGAACTACACCCGCATTTTCGTCTGTCGATTTGCAAAGATTTCAAATCACTCGAACCGACTTGCATATTATAGCATACCTTTTTGAAAAAATCAACCCCTTTTTGAAAAAAATTTTGTTTTTTATTTCGGCATTGACAAAATCCCTTAAAAACGGTATAATATTTCCTATATTTTTAAAAAATATATGTAATTTAAGTAATCTGAAAAGAAGGGATGAACCGCCCTGCCGAAATTCTTGCGGCAAGGCGGCACGGTCATAAAAAATGCCGATTAACAAGATTGTCATCAAAGGTGCGCGGGAACATAATCTTAAAAACGTAGATTTAGAACTCCCGCGGGACAAGCTGATTGTAATGACGGGGCTTTCCGGTTCGGGGAAGTCATCCCTTGCATTCGATACGATTTACGCCGACGGACAGCGTAGGTATATAGAGTCGCTTTCGTCTTATGCGCGGCAATTCCTCGGACAAATGGAAAAACCTAATGTAGACAGCATCGAAGGGCTTTCGCCGGCGATTTCAATTGACCAGAAGACAACGTCACGCAATCCGCGTTCGACCGTCGGAACAGTCACCGAAATTTATGACTACCTTCGGCTTATGTACGCGCGAATCGGAATTCCGCATTGTCCGGTCTGTGATGCCGAAATCAAACAGCAGACGATTGACCAAATCGTTGACAAAGTTATGGAACTCCCCGTGAAAACCAAGATTCAAGTTATGTCGCCGATTGTTCGGGGACGTAAGGGGGAATATAAAAAAGAACTTGATGAGCTTCGGCGGCAGGGATACGTCCGGGTAAGAATAGACGGGAGTATTTATGAGCTTGAGGAGAAAATCAAACTCGACAAAAACAAGAAGCATGATATCGAAGTAATCGTTGACCGTCTTGTTATAAAAGAAGATGTACGTTCCCGTCTTACCGATTCTCTCGAAATCGCAGGGAATCTCGGTGGAGGGGTGGTGTTTGTGGATGTTGACGGTGTTCCCGAAAAAGAGCAGCATTATTCGCAAAATTATGCCTGCCCGGAACATGATATTTCAATTGAAGAGCTTACGCCGCGGATGTTTTCGTTTAACAATCCTTACGGTGCGTGCGCAAAATGCACCGGACTCGGCACTTTTATGCGGGTTGACCCGGATTTGTTAGTCCCTAACAAAGATTTGACTATCCGTCAAGGGGCGATTAAAGCACACGGTTGGAATTATGCCGAAGGTACGATTTGTCAGATGTATCTCGATGGGTTGTCGAAGCATTATAAGTTTTCGCTTGATGTTCCGGTGGATGAACTGTCCGAGAAAATCATGGACATTCTGCTTTATGGGACAAAAGGTGAAAAAGTCAAAGTTAAGCGGGTTCACGGGGGTGGTTCCACCTATTACGATACGGATTTTGAGGGGTTCGTGAACAATCTCGAACGGCGGTATCGCGACACCGGGAGTAACTATGCCAGGGACGAGATTACGGCGTTCATGAGCGAGACACCGTGTCCGGATTGTAAAGGTGAACGTCTCAACAACATCGCCCTGTCGGTGACGGTCGGCGGGGTGAATATACAGCAGTTCTGCCGAATGAGTATCAGCGACGCATTGGATTTCACCCGCAAGCTCGCTTCCGGGCTTTCTGAACGTGATATGCTTATCGGTGAGCCTATTTTGAAGGAAGTGAAAGAGCGACTGGGCTTCCTCAAAAGCGTGGGGTTGGAATACCTGAATCTTTCAAGGGCGGCAGGGACACTTTCGGGCGGGGAAAGTCAGCGAATCCGCCTTGCTACCCAAATAGGCAGTTCATTGATGGGGGTTTTGTATATACTGGATGAGCCGAGTATAGGACTCCATCAAAAAGACAATGATAAGCTGATATCAACTTTGAAGCGACTTCGTGATTTGGGGAACACCCTCATCGTGGTCGAACATGATGAAGAAACCATGAAAGCCGCCGATTATATAGTCGATATCGGGCCGGGGGCGGGGGTTCACGGAGGAAATATAGTCTGTGCGGGGAAAATGTCGGCGATTAAGTCTTGCGGTGAGTCGATTACGGGGCAGTATCTCTCGGGGAAAAAGAAGATTGATATTCCGGAGGTTCGCCGCCGAATAGACAAGAGCCGAATCTTGACTGTTTGCGGTGCGAAGGAAAACAACCTTAAGAATATAGATGTGCGGATTCCGTTGGGGCTTTTCACTTGTGTGACCGGGGTTTCGGGTTCGGGTAAAAGTTCACTTATTAACGAGATTCTTCATAAGCATTTGGCTGCACGGCTTAATCGGGCAAGAACGCGACCGGGTTTGTTTGCGAAAATCAACGGCACCGAACACCTGGACAAGGTAATAGACATTGACCAGTCACCTATCGGGCGGACACCGCGTTCTAATCCTGCGACCTATACCGGGGTCTTCACTGATGTACGCGATTTGTTTGCGTCAACTTCCGAGGCGAAGATGCGCGGGTATACGACGGGGCGGTTTTCGTTTAACGTACGCGGCGGACGTTGTGAGGCCTGCGAAGGTGACGGGATTATTAAAATCGAGATGCACTTTCTGCCGGACGTGTATGTCCCGTGTGAAGTCTGCAAAGGGAAACGTTACAGCCGCGAAACCCTCGAAATTCGATACAAGGGCAAGAATATTCATGATGTTCTTGAGATGACGGTGGAGGAGGGCATGAATTTCTTCTCGGCGATTCCGCGCATTTCGCGGAAGCTGGAGACCCTGTACGATGTCGGATTGGGTTATATCAAAATCGGACAGCCGGCGACTACGCTTTCCGGAGGGGAAGCGCAGAGGGTCAAACTCGCAACCGAATTGGCAAAGCGGAGTACGGGGCGTACGATTTATATTCTCGACGAACCGACAACCGGGCTTCACACAGCCGATGTGCATAAATTAATTGAAGTCTTGCAAAAGTTAGTCGAAGGCGGGAATACCGTTGTGGTAATTGAGCATAATCTTGATATGATTAAAACCGCCGACTATGTCATTGATTTAGGTCCGCTCGGCGGAGATAAAGGCGGAATGGTGGTCGCTTCCGGCACACCGGAAGAAGTTGCGACGTGCAAAGGCTCATACACCGGAGAATACCTCAAAAAAGTTTTGTGTTAAGCAGTAGTAGAAAGCGTTGTAAATGTTCAAAAAAGCGTATAATTTTGTAATTTATTTCGAGAAAGCCCTCTCTGACAATTCAGTGGGGGCATATTCTGCTCAGGCGGCGTTTTTCGTGGTTATTTCGTTTTCGCCGTTCATGTTGCTGATGAGCAGGGAGTTTTCGGGTGTGTCGCTTATTCCGGCGATTTGGGCGGCTTCGCATTGTATGTTAGCGGTAATCAAAGGGCTTAACAAGGTGTATTCATGCGAATCTAAGCGAAGTTGGTTCAAACTCCGCTTGATTTCGATTGCGTATATGCTGATTCTGCAATTGATGTTTGCGGTGGCATTGGTGGTGTTGGTTTTAGGGGATGAGCTTAACAAGTACCTCATGCTGAATAAGGCGGTTGTGAATATGCGTTGGGTCATCGGGTTCGGGTTGTTGATTTTATTTTTGACGTTTCTTTATAAATTTGCCCCGGAAAGAAAATCCCGAATGAAGCAGTGCCTCCCGGGTGCGGTATTGGGTGCGGTAGGCTGGGTCGGCTTTTCGGGAGTATTTTCGCTGTATGTTGCAGAGTTCGCTGATTATGACGCGGTTTACGGCGGATTATCAGCCGTTGTGAGTTCGATGTTGTGGCTGTACTTCTGTATGTTCATTCTCTTTGCGGGGGCGCAGTTTAACGTGTGGTTGGAGGGAGTTAAGTTTGAATAAGAGCTCATGGGTCGAAGCTCCGCTTCTTCGAGTAAGTGAGCTTGACAGACTTGAATTTATGCCACGTTTGTGGCGGAAAGGCGTGGTCATAACAAAGAGCAATCCGTGTGAAAAAGGTTTTTAGATAAGCCCTATTGTTTTTTTTTCGAATTTGTGGTAAAATGTCAGAGAGCTGTTGAGAGAACCCGGAAATTATAAATCATTGAAGGAACAAGAGTCTTATGAAAAATTTACGCAATTTCTGCATTATTGCACATATTGACCACGGTAAGTCAACCCTTGCCGACCGTATACTCGAGAAGACAAGCACAGTCGCCATGCGTGACATGGAAGAGCAGATTCTCGATGATATGGATATCGAGAAGGAGCGCGGGATTACGATTAAAGCGCGTGCCGTTCGGTTGAATTATCGTGCGAATGATGGCCGGGATTACGTTTTCAATCTGATAGACACGCCCGGTCATGTTGACTTTACTTATGAAGTCAGCCGTTCGCTTAATGCTTGTGAGGGTGCATTGCTCATAGTCGATGCGACACAGGGGATTGAAGCGCAGACTCTGGCGAATACCTATTTGGCAATTGAACAGGATTTGGAAATTATTCCTGTAATAAATAAGATTGACCTGGCTTCCGCGCAGCCGGATTTATGCCGTGAGGAAATCGAAAATGTTATTGGGATTCCCGCACATGATGCGCCGTTGATTTCGGCTAAAAACGGACTGAATATCGAAGAAGTCCTTGAGCAGATTGTAGCGAAGATTCCGCCGCCGCAAGCTGAGATTGAGTCTCCGCTTAAAGCGTTGATTTTCGATAGCTTTTACGATACCTATAAGGGCGTAATCGTTTATGTACGGGTTAAAGACGGTACGGTAAAGGTCGGTGACAGAATCAAAATGTTCGCTACCGGCGCGGAGTTTCTTGTTACAGAGCTTGGTTACATGGGGGCAACCGGATTACACAACGCCGAATCTTTGAACGCGGGTGAAGTTGGCTTTATTGCGGCATCGATTAAAGCGATACAGGACATTAAAGTCGGTGATACGATTACTTCTGCCGAAAATCCCGCCGACGAACCGTTGCCGGGATACAGAAGCGTTCAGCCGATGGTGTTTTCGGGGATTTATCCTGCCGATGGTTCAAAATATGCCGATTTGCGCGAGGCGTTGGACAAACTTCGGCTTAACGATGCGTCGTTAACCTTCGAACCGGAAACGTCAATCGCTCTCGGTTTCGGCTTTCGTTGCGGATTTCTGGGGCTTTTACACATGGAAATCATTCAAGAGAGGATTGAGAGAGAATATAATCTCGACTTGATTACCACTGCGCCTTCGGTCGTTTATAAAATCACTAAGACCGACGGCACGGAAATCACGATTGACAATCCTACGAATTATCCCGACCCGTCACTGATTCAGCAGGCTTTTGAGCCTATGGTTTCGGTAAATATATTCAGCCCCGTGGAATACGTCGGTGCGATTATGGAACTGTGTCAGGACCGCCGCGGAACCTACAAGGACACAAAATATCTCGATACAGACCGGGTTGAACTTCACTATGAGCTTCCTTTAAATGAGATTGTGTACGATTTCTTTGATTCCCTCAAGTCGAGAACAAAAGGGTACGCAAGCTACGATTATGAGCTGTGCGGGTTCTATCCGTCAAAATTGGTTAAACTTGACATTCTGCTTAACGGAGATGTCGTTGACGCACTCTCGTTTATCGTTCACATTGATAAAGCATACGCTCACGGAAGACGAATCTGCGAAAAACTCAAAGAAAACATTCCGCGTCAGATGTTTGAAATCCCTGTTCAGGCGGCAATCGGCGGGAAAATCATAGCGCGTGAAACGGTTAAGGCGGTTCGTAAGGACGTTCTCGCGAAGTGCTATGGCGGGGATATTACCCGAAAGAAAAAACTGCTCGAAAAGCAAAAAGAGGGTAAGAAGAGAATGCGCAAGTTCGGGAGTGTAGAAGTCCCGCCGGAAGCATTCATGGCGGTGTTGAAAGAATGACGGCAACGACCGAAATCCTCGCCCCGTGTGGTAATGTAGAGTCGTTTCGTGCCGCCTGTAATGCCGG
>WRKZ01000053.1 GCA_009777835.1 Oscillospiraceae bacterium
CTTACTACAAAAAACTAAAAGAAAGGTTTGGCTAAACAAGAGTGAAGAGCGAATTGGGCTCCCAAGGGCGGGCTTTGCCCGCTCGACGAGCTACACTTCGCTCGTAACTTGACGAAAGCTAAGAGGTATGACTTATGAAAAATTTGAAACCGGTTGTGGATTTTAGGAGATGTTTTGCAAGCAAAGACGTTTGCACTGCAATCAAACTCTGCCCGTTCGAGGCGATTACTTACATTGAGGTGGACGTGCCGATTCTCGACAAAACACTTAAATGCAATTGCAACGAGCGTGAGGAGTTGGGGCTGTCCCCGATGTCGGCAGACGGTTACAGCGGAGGTTGTAGTTGTGCGGGTGGTTGCGAGAGTGAAAGTAACGACCCTCTTTACGATTGCGGAGGCACTCCTTATGGCAGAATTATTATCGACTATGACAAGTGTACAAGGTGTGGAATTTGTGTCAAGGAGTGTTGCGGGACTGCAATCGGTCTTTTCCCTGAACACTTTGTTGTTGAGTCTGTGGTTGGTAATGTCAAGTGTGATTGTGTGGGCGGTTGTTGTTGAGGAATGAGTTAACACCATGAAATACAAATCGAAAGTTGACTGGTGGATTCATGCAACCTTTGCATTAATGCCGATTATAAATGTTTGGCTTGTTGCAGAATTTGTGTTGAATCAAAGCGTTGTGAGTGCAATTTGTGCCGTCATTTTCTTAGGGTTAAATGCTCTCTTGATTTTCCCGATTTGGTTTAATACTCACTACATTTTGGCTGATGACGAATTGATTGTTAAATGCGGTCTCGGTAAAGGAACACGAATTCCTTATGCCAAAATAACGAGCGTTAAAGAAACGAGAGAGCCGTGGTCAGCGGCGGCATTATCAATGGATAGAATTGAAATCAAATTCACCGTTGATGTGGTTTACATTTCGCCGCAAAATAAGCAAGATTTTTTAGAGCAATTGGAACAGAAAATGAATGCAAAGAAAGGCGAATGAAGGGGGATTTTATGCACGAACAAATCATAGATGGAATCACATACAAACTCAAAGCACCTTTTGACTTTTCGTTTATATCAAAATACGGAAAGGTCTTCAAAGTTTTCGATGAACAAGACGGTGGAAATATCTGCTTTGGTGTCGAGAAAAACGGTGACAGACTTTTCGTAAAATTCGCAGGTGCTCCTCAGGCGGGGTATGATGGAAATGTGCAAGATGCAATCTCACGCTTAAAGGCTTCTGTTCAAGTCTACAAGGGAATTGGGGAGCATCCGAGTTTAATTCGTTTTGTTGCCGCTGAGGAAATCGGCGGTGGATTTGCAACTATTTTTGAATGGACAAATGCGGTCGGAATTGGACGGATGTACCCTCCAAATAACAAGCGTTTTATGGCTCTGCCAATTGAAGAGCGGGTGAAAGTTTTCGAGGTGATTTTGAATTTTCACAAGTTCGTTTGCGAGCGTGGATATGTTGCAATTGACTTTTATGACGGTAGCATTATGTACGATTTTGAGCGTGAAAAGACGGTGATTTGTGATATTGATTTTTATCAAAAAATGCCCTACTACGGCGATATGGGGTTGTGGGGTTCGACACGATTTGTTTCGCCCGAAGAGTGCAATTGTAAAAACGGTGAAGTTATGGACGAAATAACGACCGTTTACACAATGGGAGCGACTGCATTTTGTCTTCTCGCCGATTCCGACAGAACGCTTGACAAGTGGAGTTTGAGCAAGGATTTATACAGCGTTGCCAAGAGAGCGGTCAGTGATGAGCGTAGTGAACGACAGCAATCAATCGCACAATTCATCGAGGAGTGGAGGTCTGCGAAATGCAAAACTACACCCTAACCCGTTCCAAGCGGAAAACCATAGCAATCCATGTCCGTGACGGCATTGTAGAAGTCCGCTCACCGTTTAAAACACCCAAATCCGAAATCGACAAATTCGTGAAATCCAAAGAAAAGTGGATTGAAAATACGCTCGCAAAATCCGCTGAATCGAAAATTCAACGTGATAATTTCACGCTTAATTACGGCAGTCAAATCCTGTACCGTGGAAGTGAAATCCCGATTGTTGCAAAGCACGGAAATCGTGTTGGATTCGACAGCGAAAATAGGCACTTTTACTTACCGCCGAATTTGAATCCAGAGCAGATTAAATCCGCTTGTATTCAAGTTTACAGAGTGTTGGCGAAATGTGATTTGACTGAAAAAGTCCTGCGTTTTGCAAAGATGATGAACGTCATGCCGACTGCCGTAAAAATCAACTCTGCGAAAACTCGGTGGGGCAGTTGCAGTGGTCGAAAAAGTCTCAATTTTTCGTGGCGGCTGATTATGGCGGACGATGATGTGATTGATTATGTTGTCGTTCACGAGTTGGCTCACATTACCGAGATGAACCATTCCGAGCGGTTTTGGGCGATTGTGGAAAGCGTTCTGCCCGATTATCGGGAGCGGAAATTGCGGTTGAAGTCGTTGCAGAAACGGCTTTGCGGCGAGGATTGGGGGTAGTGGTAAGAGAATGACTGATTTAACAAAAATTCCCGGAATTGGTGTGAAAATGGCACAACACTTCGTAAACATCGGTTATCCCGATATTGCCTCGCTCAGAGGGCAAGACCCCGATGACATTTATATGAAACATTGCTTACGTCACGGTGATGGCAATATGTCGTGTAGGTGCGTTTTATATTGTTATCGCTTGGCGGTGCATTATGCCAACAACGATGGGCAACTTCCGCCCGATAAGCAAAATTGGAGCGATTGGAAAGATTGAGGATTTCAATATGAACACATACACATTAAAAGTGGCAGGGTTGACACGGGAATTGCGATATTTCCCAATCGGAAACGGCTTATACATTGCAGGATTCATCATGTTTGGGGACGTTGAACTCACTGTGCGATGTGCTGAGGAGCTACTCAAGAAATGCCCTGATTTTGACTTAATAATCACAGCCGAGGCGAAGGGAATCCCCTTGGCTTACGAAATGGTACGGCAAAGCGGAATGCCAAAGGGCGGGCTTTGCTCGCCCTGCGGAGGAAATTCGTGTGAATTTCCGGAGTTAAAGAACTACATTGTCGTTCGAAAGCAACCGAAGCTCTACATGAGCGATGTTATGTCGGTGGATTCGCATTCGATTACTACCGAGGGAACGCAGACTCTTCACCTTGACGGAGCGGATTCGCATAGAATGAGCGGTCAGCGTGTGCTGATTGTGGACGATGTGATTTCCACGGGAGAGTCGGTTGCCGCAGTCGAGCGGTTGGTGGTTCAGTCGGGCGGGGTTGTCGCAGGGCGAGCGGCTGTTCTTGCGGAGGGCGATGCCACTGAGAGAGCGGATTTGGTGTATCTTGAGCGGCTTGCGATTTTTGACGAATCGGATATTAGAGGAGTATAGGTATGAAAAAAACTAAAATAAACAAAAAGCTGATTATAGGAACTGTTTTGTTAGTTTCGATTGCGATTATTAAATTTTTAATCTTTCCTGTATATTACAGCACAATTCACCCAAGCCGCTTATTTGTGAATTATCAATCTGAGTCGTTAACCGACAACACTTTGCGTTTTAAGTGTGAATTAGGTCTTGACAGCATAAACGCTTTAAAAAGTTATAAATATCGCATTGATGGCGATAAACTCTATGTAACCATCAAAGGTGGATGGGTAACAAGTGGACACCATTCGCAAATTGACATTGTCATTACTGATGACAGAATCAGCCAAATTACACAAGTGTACGCAAAAGGCGGCGGCGATACAAAGTTACTGCTCAGTGTAGGTGATACAATTGTGAACGAAACGCTGAGCACGAACTTTGACCCAAATCATACGGTGTTAGAGGCTATTCCTGTTGAAGAGCCGCCGACTGTTGAAGTAGATGTCCCAAATGAAAAACCAAACGCAATATCTGAATGAAACTAATCTTGTTTCGACAAGTATGTAGTAATTTCAAAAAAATAAAAAATTTACCCCGACTTTTTCAAGCCGGGGTAAATGAGGTTATTATGCTTACTTAGGATTATCAATCTCGTTATCCATCCCAACCAACTTCTTCAAAATCTCCAACACATCGAATATTGTCGGGTTTGAATTAGCGGCTCTCGTCTCCTTTGTAATTCGTGAGGCATTCTTGGCATTTCCGCATCGGGCGATTGCCCCGTCCATACCGACTAACGCTTTTAAGACTTCAAGAGCATCGAATATAGTAACGGTTTCATTGGCAAGAATATGCCCTGTTTTTCCAACATAAATATTGTCGGCGGCACAGCAACTACACGGAACTCTGTCAGTCGGGCTGCAAACCTCCGGTGTCTGACAGGGATTCTTACCGCAACTGCCGCCTAAGTTACAATTTACGGCATCGATGTCTTGATATGTCGCCGTTACGGTCACGTCCCTATCAGGCATGACGAAAGTGGTGCTTCTGCTGTTTTTATCGGCGAACACGACATCGTCACCGTCCGCAATCCACTCCTTGAAGACTTTACCGCTCGGAGGGGTGCTGCCGGTAATCGAAACCGTTGCGCCCTCGCGGCGCGCTCCACCTCCCGAACCGCTTGCGACCGTAACCATGAAGGATGGGATGTTCTCGTAAGTCGCTGTTACAACCACGTGATTGGCGGGCATTACGAAAGTCGTTTCCCTGCTGTTGGAATCCTTGAACACAACATCGTCCGACGAAGCTGTCCACTTCGCGAACCGATAGGTAGTGTAGTAAGGTGCGGGTGCGGTAATGGAAACCGTTTCGCCTTTGAAATAACTGCCGATTACGCTGGAACCCGAATCGCCGATCAGCCTAACGGTGTATGTCGGGAGTTTTGTCCGCAATGTCGGGTAGCCGTCATTTTGACTGCTCGATATATCCCAAACCTCATCAAAATCAAATCCCGTGAAAGAAGCCGCCGATTTCATCGCCGAAGACGTCAGCCCAACCGCAGAACCCGTTCCGTTGCCGATGCCCCTTCTCGTCCCCGCCGGGAGTTCGATAGTTCCGACTTTTTGGGTAGCTTCGTTGTTCCAGAACGTGTTTGTAATGGTGGCATTGGCGGCGACATTCCCTGCAATCGCGCCTAAGTTCGTTACTGCGGTAAGACTTCCCGTGTTGTAGCTTGTCGAAACGCTCGAATTAGCGGCACTGTTGCCGACGATTCCCCCTGCGTAGGCGTTAGCCCCGACTGCTTGGACAGTTACAGTCCCGTGGTTGTAGCTGTTGGCGATTTCACCGTATTCACCGGAGTTACGCCCGACGAGTCCGCCCGCTTCCGCTTCCTTTGCGGAGGTAGAGTCGGTCAAAATCGACACGTTCCCGGTATTGTGTGAGGAGTGTAGCTTCCCTCTGAGTTCTCCTGTAATACCGCCCACGTACCCCGAATACCTGTCTCCGATTGCGAGTGTTACGTTACCGCTATTACTTGTATGTGCGATTTCGGGAATCCAATCATAACTTTGGGTCACCCTCCCGACAATTCCGCCGACGTACATATCGCCCGTTACGTTCCCCCTGTTGTGGGAGTACCAAATCCGAACATTGTTCGACGTTACACCGACAAGTCCGCCGCCGTATGACACCTGCGGATTAAGGTTACTACTTGTAATTACATCGGCTGCATTGTAGGAATTGACAATCTCGCTTGTCGGACGGGAGGGCCAAGCTGTAAGATTTGCAGTAATACCCCCTGCATACACAGTATCTTCACCGCCTGAGATTACCGAACCTGTAACATAGCAGTTGTCGACAGAAGTGGGCGAGTCTTCAGCATAGTTGATAACCCCTGCAAATCCCCCTGATGCGGCACTCCATGCGGTGTTCATAAGGAAGACATCCTCAAGCCCCAAGTTTTTGATTTGACCGCCTTTGACAGTATGGAAGAACCCTATTCGTGCACCGTTGACTACAACCCGCTGTTGAATCACTTCAAGCCCTGTGATTGCGTACCCCTGCCCGTCAAGGACTCCTTCAAACGGGTTGGAGGAATCGCCTATCGGAATCCAGTCAATTCCCGTTAAGTCGATATTAGCGGTGAGGTGGAATTTCCCCGTCAAATCTTCACGGATTAGCTCTAACCCCTCCCGTGTTGCAATCGGGATTGAGTCTTCGGCGGGTGGGTCGAAGTCCTTTATAAGGAAATCACGTGTCGGTGCAGGACGAGGTACTGTAGGTGTGAACTTCCACCCCGATTGAGATGCCTGCAAAATCGGTAAGCCGTCATTCACTCCGCTTCTGAATCCCCACACCTCAGTAAAGTTGAATCCGCGAGCGAAAGTAGCTTCCTGCCGCATTTGAGCCAATGTCATTGCAGTGGTTTTAACCGTTTCAACCTCACCGACTGCGACGGCTTTCTTGTCGGCTTGCGCAATTGGTTCGTTGTTTTTGGTGAGAACAGCTTCACTGTTCCAGAAGACGTTGTTCGTGTACACTCCCGAGTCAAGGACTTCTCCGATTACCGCCCCTGCATGAGGTGCAGCCTGAACGTCCCCGGTAGTGTAGCTTCGGCGGATACTGCTTTCTGTGTAAATCCGCCCTATTAGACCCCCTGCATAACCATTCAGATTGTTGCCGTTCATTGCCGTGATGTTGCCTGTGTTATAGCAGTCACTCATAGCGATACGCCGACTGACCCCCGCAATTCCGCCCGCAATCGTGAAGTTGGTGCCGCTCGTGGAATTGGCGGTAAACAACGCCGTTACGTTTCCTGTATTGGAGTTATGCGATACCGTCATTCCGAAGTTGCGGTTCTCGTCAAGTCGGCTTGCGAATATTCCTCCGGCAACAACATCAACATTAGCACCGGAAGAAGTTGCGGTAATTTCCCCGGAGTTGCTGTTGCCGCTGACTATGTTGCTTTCAATCACTAAAGCGGCGAGTCCCCCTGCGGCGGAATGTCCCGTTGCGTTTGCCGTGATTTTCCCGTAGTTGTGATTGTTTTGGAGCTTGTTTTCCCTGTTTGACGTTGTGCTTCTTGCAATCGAGATTAGTCCACCTGCACGAACCGCCCCATTAGTGGCAGTCGCGGTTACATCGGCGTAGTTTGCACAGTCGATAAAATCATGACTTCCGTTATAGTTGACGAAAACACCGCCTATAATCCCACCAGCGACTGCACTTTCGCCCGTTGCGTTCACCTCTCCGGTAACGTATACGTTGCTTACGGTAACGTCACTCTGCCAGTTGTAGCCGACTAATCCCCCGGCGGTGATGCCGTTGAAGTGGCTACTACTGACGTTGATGTACACATCTTCCAAAGCCAAGTTCTTGAAAGCACACGAGCTATTGCCGGTGAAACTGATGTCCCCGAACAGCCCTGCGTGTCGGACATCGCCGACGACTTCGAGATTGCGAATGACGTGACCCTGCCCGTCAAACGTCCCCATAAACGGATTGTCGGAAGTTCCAATCGGCTCCCAGTTGATTCCGGTGAGGTCGAGGTTGGCTGTCAGGTGATAGTCCCACGACATGGGCAGTCCGTTCTCGACACCGATTTTCTGCAAATCTTCAATACTGCCAATTGGGAATGAACCTGCCACAGGTGCTTCGATTGGGGCTAAGAAGTCCTCGCTCGGCCCGGAAACGGGTGCGGTAGCGGTGTAGCTCCACCCCGGGAAGAACGCCTGCAAAACGGGGAAACCGTCATTTTCGCCGCTTTTGAGACCCCATGTCCTCGAAAAGTTGAACGTGGGGAATGACGCTTCAAGCCGCATTTGTGCCGAAGTCAAGACGGTTACGCCGCTTTCGCCGTCGCCCTCGGCTACACCATTCGGCGCAGTGCCGCTCAATACGAAGTTGTGGCGGATTACGCCGCCCGTGAGATTCAGCCCCACGATTCCACCCGGTTTGAATCCCGAAACAGTCCCCGTATTGTAGCTTCGGCGAATACTGCTACGCCCGGAATTGCTCCCAACGATTCCCCCTGCGTGACCCGTGGTATTGTCCGGGTTTGTTGCCATGATTTTCCCGGTGTTGTAGCAGTCACTCGTGGTACTGTGAAGCAGACCGCCGATTCCCCCTGCGAAAATGCGGAAAGCATCGTTTTTCACCGTCATGGTTGCGGAAACATCACCCGTGTTATAGCATCCTCTTATTGCACCGAAGATGTTATCATTCACGAAGTTTACCCCGACGATTCCGCCCGCAAGGACATCGGTGTTTTCCTCACCCGGGTGTATACCATAGAACACTCCCGACGATGTTGCGGTTATGTTACCGCTGTTACTGCAGTTTTGGATTGCATCGTTTCTGCTGAAACCGCCTACGATTCCCCCTGCACGCGCACCCCCTGTAGCTGTTGCCGTGATGTTTCCGATGTTATGGACGTTGTTGACAGTGCTGTAATTGTGCAGATTCGCGACTATTCCCGCGGCACTCGCCATGCCCGATACATATACCGGGAATTCCGGGTAGCTGTCGTTGAAACTGAGTCCGATAGCGGTTACATCAGCGGCGTTGTAGCTGTTGGAAATGTCGATAAGTCCGGGTGGGTTAACCGCCTGTGACGACACCGCGAATCCACCTGCACTCGCCCCGCTCCCTTCAGTGGTAATCGAGCCTGTGACGTAGCAGTTGTCGACAATCGTGTGACCGCGACCGGATGAAAACAAAGCACCTGCGGCGGCGTTGATTTCGGCGGAAGTGTCGATATGGACGTTCTCCATTCCGAGGTTTTTGATAACCGTCACGTAGTTGTAAAACCTAACCCCGTCAGCCCACATACCGCTGACATTCGAAAACAAGCCCGAAGCTCTGCTTTCACCAACGGTGGTCATGTTCTTGATGACGTAGCCCTGCCCGTCAAAGATTCCCGTGAAGCTATCGCTACCGCTACCGCCGATTGGCACCCAGTCTATTCCGGCGAGGTCGATGTCGGCGGTGAGGTGGAAGTTTTCGTTAAAGTTGTACT
This sequence comes from Oscillospiraceae bacterium, assembly GCA_009777835.1. Taxonomy (GTDB): domain Bacteria; phylum Bacillota; class Clostridia; order Oscillospirales; family Ruminococcaceae; genus Ruminiclostridium_E. The sequence goes on from WRKZ01000053.1 coordinate 8,894, forward strand.
CCACACCGATTTTGAGCAGTTCATCAAGCGTGGGAATCGGCCGTGAACCTGCAATCGGCGGTTCGATGGGTGCGATGAATTTCCCGTTGTTGCCGTGTCCGTTCCCGCTGAGTGCGGTTTTCAGTTCGACCGGTAGCTCTCCTCCTGCCGATTGCACCGTAATCATTGCTTGCGGGATTACGGTAAGAATCATCGCAACCGCGATAACCATTGATAAAATTCGCCGTGCCATAGAGAATATCCTCCTAATATTATACAGTACTTTTTAAGTTCGGTTTCCGTTCAACTTATCTTAACATAAAATCCTGCAAAAATCAAGCGTAAATCGATAAATTGATAAAAAAGAAGTGAGATAATATGCCCAAAAAAATTCCCAAACCCCTTGACAACCACAAAAAAATATGCTAAAATCAAAAAATAATCATAAAAAATATCGAAAAGGACTTGACAAATATGCAAGTACATGGTATAATTAGACAAGCAACAAGCAACAAGCAACAAGCAACAAGCAACAAGCAACAAGCGGGTTAATACCGCTTTATTCCCGTATACAAATAGCTACATAGAGCGACTTTCCCTTTAATTAAGGGGGAAGTCGCTTTTTGTTATAAATTTTATTATTAAGGAGCAACGCACAATGAAAAAATACAAAATCCCAACCGCAATTATACTAACAATCGCACTAATAATCGGGCTCATAACAATCCTGACAACAACAGCAACCCAACACGACTTCACAGTCAATACTGCCGATGCAACTATAGTAGGCTTCGGCGGCAAGCAATGGTCAGTAATCGGGCATGACGGCGAAGGTGTGGCAAGTGAGGAAGGTACACTAACGCTACTGCTCGCAAACGGGCAAAGCTACGGCACAAGCGCGTTTCGTACAGGGCAGTCGAGCAACCCCGGCAACGGTACAATGAAACAAAGCACCGCCGTATACGATAATTGGTGGTACGCCAATAATCCGAGCGATATAACGAACTGGAATGTACCGCGTGAATACCTCGGAAGTACATTACAACAGCGGTTGGAGGCGATTGCGGACGAGTTAAAAACGTCTTCGCCAAAAGAAGAATCCCTCATAATTCCTCGTAATTTGCCCGGTGGCGGAGGTAATCAACACTTGACCAATGTAGCCGGACCGGCTGTTGAAAACGCAAGATTATGGGCGCTAAGTTCGGGTGAGGCTCAAAACGTGAACGATACATTGCGTGGATTTTCAACTTGGTGGCGGCTTCGGTCGCCTGGCGACGTTAGTAGCCGGACCGCCAATGTCGACCGCAACAGCAGAGTCAACATCCGCGGCGACAATGCCTCCATCAACAATGGAGATGGCGGTGTTCGTCCCGCTTTGCAACTTAATTTGCAGTCTGTCCTGTTCACCTCCGACAACGCCACAACGGGCGGAAAGTCCGCCACAACTATAGACGGCAACTTTGTAGAATTAACAACGAGCAACAATATAAAATTTACAATGTCGGATAATTCGCTTGAATTGGCAAGCGTTAAACCGACTAATCGTGTCGGAAATGTGATTACATTCGACTACAGCGGCGCGACCCCGGGTAAAACGCTGGCGGCGGTTGTAATGCGTGACGGCGAGGTTGCGCATTACGCGAAATTGGTTGACAACACAGACGAAAACGGGGATGATGTTGAGTTGACTTTGCCGGGCGATTACAACTCGGCGACTGATACAGTTCAGATTTTTGTTGAGGAAGCGAATGGTGTTAATGAAACCGACTTTGCGAGTGCGTTTGTGAGATTGTGCGATTATGAGGTACACGATTACGATGAGCAGACCGACTTGACGAAGGCAGTTTATTGCAAGATTTGCAGTTTTGAAGTGTTCCCCGAAAAGCCACCGATTG
>WRKZ01000054.1 GCA_009777835.1 Oscillospiraceae bacterium
TCCGCCGTCAAATCCGACCAAAATCGAGAAAGGTCCGGTAATAAGTTGTCCGGCAAAAGCGGTTCGCAGATATTCATACTTCTCTCTTTCTTCGCACGACATCTGCTCAATCGTCTGCCAGAAAGGTGCGGCGGTAACTGCGGCGATTTCATCGAAAGTAAGCCCGGTCTTACGATGCAGATAATCGATAATGTAGGTGATTACCTCGGTATCGGTTTGAAGGGTACACTTGTATCCGTACATTTCGATTGCACGCCGATTAGCATCGTAGGATGAAATCTCACCGTTATGAACCACCGAATAATCCAGCAACGAAAACGGATGCGCCCCGCCCCACCAACCCGGTGTATTCGTCGGATAACGTCCGTGGGCGGTAAAACAGTATCCCTCATACTCCTCAAGCCGATAAAAGCGACCGACTTCTTCCGGATAACCTACCGCTTTGAACACCCCCATGTTTTTTCCGCTTGAAAAGACATACGCACCGTCAATCCGGGTGTTGATTTTGAAGACACTCTTAACGGTATATTCCCTCTCATCAAGCTGACTCTCCGCAAGTTTCGTGGGGAGTGGTGCGACAAAGTACCGCCAAATCAAAGGTGAATCGGTAATACCTTTAACCTGACGCGTCGGAATTTTCGACAGATTGATTATATCAAAATGCTTTTCGACAAACGCCTCGGTCTCGGTTTTAGCCGCCGCCGACTCGTAAAATATATGTAACGCATAATAGTCCTTGTATTCGGGGTAGATTCCGTACGCCGCGAATCCGCCGCCAAGACCGTTTGAACGGTCGTGCATTACCGCTATTGATTCTATAATTGCATCTCCGCACATACGTTCGCCTGATTTACTGAAGATTCCCGAAATAGCACATCCCGACGGTATCCTGACTTCGCCTTCACGCAATCCGCGCTGAACTGTCTGCATAACTCTTATTCCTCCCATTTTCAATGTAAGGTAACACCGCAGTGCAAGCCCTGCACCCCTCGCCCTGCGGGAGTGAGAGCCGCCCCAAGGGGCGGGGTATTACATCCTTACTTTCAATAAAAAAAGGCACTGCGGACATAGTCCACAGCGCCTTTGCTGTTTTTCACATATACAGTATATCACAGTCTCGGGGATTTGTCAACAGCTTTTTTCAAAAAAGAGCGATTTTTTTTCAAGCACCCCGAAAACTGTCCGCAACCGCCTTCGCGACCGCCGCCGCTACTCCCTTATCCGTCAGACACGGCATGATGTATTCACACGAGAGCAGACTTTCGTCCACATAATCGGCGATTGCATATGCCGCCGCGACCTTCATCTTCTCGCTGATTGCTTTAGCGCGAACGTCCAACGCACCGCGGAACACACCCGGAAAAGCAAGCGCATTGTTAATCTGATTAGGAAAATCGCTTCGACCGGTCCCCACGATTCGCGCCCCGCCCGCCTTCGCCGCATCCGGCAGAATTTCCGGCAGAGGATTCGCCATGGGAAAAACAATTGAATCGTGAGCCATACCCGCCACCATTTCAGTAGTCACGCAATTAGGTGCGGAAAGCCCTATAAAAACATCAGCTCCTCTCATTGCATCGGCGAGGGTACCGCTTACTTTTCGCGGATTAGTCAGTGCTGCTATGTCAATTTGCGCTTGAGAAAGTCCCTGCTTTTCGGACAAAATCCCCGCTCGCTCACAAAGAATTATGTCATTCACACCGGAATCCCCCAACAGCTTTGCCACTGCGATTCCCGCTGCACCCGCCCCGTTTATGACTACCGAGATTTCACTCAATTTCTTCCCGACTATGCGTAACGAATTCACCACCGCCGCAAGAACAACTATAGCAGTCCCATGCTGGTCATCGTGAAACACGGGAATGTCGCAACATTCCTTCAATCGGCGTTCGATTTCGAAGCAACGCGGCGCAGATATGTCTTCGAGGTTTATTCCCCCGAAACTCCCGCACAGCAGACGTACCGTATTCACAATTTCATCAACGTCCTTGGAACGTATGCACAACGGAATCGCATCAACCCCGCCGAGTTCCTTAAACAGAACCGCTTTTCCCTCCATAACCGGCATTGCCGCTTCCGGTCCGATATCACCCAACCCGAGAACAGCCGTTCCGTCGGTTACAATAGCCACCGTATCTGCACGGCGGGTCAACTCATAACTTTGAGCGACATCTTCGTGAATCGCAAGACAAGGTTCAGCCACCCCCGGGGTGTAGACGAGCGACAGTTCTTCTTTTGTATTAACCGGGACTCTGCTGACCATCTCGATTTTCCCGCGCCATTCGTAATGCTTCTTCAACGCATGAGAATCGTTTTTATACTCTTCAACTCCGAAAATCGCGCCCTTCGTCACTCCGCTATCTTCTCTATCTTCTCTATCTTCTTTCATAAATGCACCCTCCTTGTGAATCAATTGCGACCACCAACGGCAAATCCCGAACCTGCAATCGGTAGACGGCTTCGGTATCTAAATCGTCAAATGTAACCAACTCCGACTTTTCGACGCACTGCGAAATCAAAGCCCCCGTTCCGCCGACCGCCGACAAATAAACCCCTCCGAATTTACATATAGCCTCGATAACAGCGGAACTGCGTTCACCCTTGCCAACCATCACCTTGAGACCGGATTCTATAAGCTGCGGAGCATATGAATCCATTCTGCGGGCGGTAGTCGGCCCTACCGAACCTATAACACGACCCGGCGGCGCAGGACACGGCCCGGCATAGTAAACGACCTGCCCGTCAAATTCAAACGGAGGTAGCTCACCCTTATCTAGAAGCGCGGTTATTCGCTTATGTGCCGCATCTCGTGCTGTGAACACGTCACCCGACAGCAGAACACGTTCCCCGGCGCGAAGGCTCACGATTGTCTCGTCCCTTAATGGGGTCGATATGTGTTTTACCATAAACCCTCCCCTTAAATCCTACACCGTGCATGCCGACTTGCGTGGCAACCGATGTTTACCGCAACGGGAAGCCCCGCTATATGTGTAGGATAAGTAAGTACCTTAACCGAAAGTGCGGTCGTCTCCCCGCCGAATCCCGCCGCACCGATTCCGAGAGCGTTGATTCGTTCCAAAAGACGGGTCTCCATTGATTCATGTTGCGAAAGCGAATCATCGCGCTTACACAACAATGCCTGTTTCGCTAACAGTGCGGCTTTCTCTATAGTGCCGCCGATTCCCACACCGACTATAATCGGCGGACAGGGATTCGCCCCGGCTTTGCGCACACACTCGACCGCAAAATCTTCAACACCGGAAATCCCGTCAGAAGGATTGAGCATAATAACAGCACTCATATTCTCACTTCCGAACCCTTTCGGTGCGACGGTTATAAGCAACTCTCCCCCCGGCACGAAATCATAATGTATAACAGCGGGGGTGTTGTCACCTGTGTTTATGCGATTAAGCGGGTCTGCAACCACACTGTTCCTGAAAAAACCTTCCTTGTAGCCTTTGCGAACCCCCGCATTTATTGCCTCAGAAATATTTCCGTTTACGTGGACTTCGGTACCGATTTCAACAAACACAACCGCCATTCCCGTATCTTGGCAAAGCGGAAGATTTTCTCGTTTTGCCACGTCGGCATTCTTGAGGATTGAATCCAACGCAAATTGCGCAAGCGGCGAAGTCTCACGCAGACGAGCTGCAACGAGTCCCTCATGAATATCCTTGTCGGGATAAATGTTAGATTCAATACACATTTTCGCCACGGCTTCGATAATCTGCTCTTGTTCAATAATACGCATCCGGATTTCTCCCTCTCCCTTTTGTTGTTGCAAGTCTTACTCTCCAGAAATCATATCACGTTTCGGCTGATTTGTCAAGTTTTTTGAAGCAACTCCAACAGTAGACGTTTAGCGATTTCGGGGTTTCCCGAACCGGCGAGCTGCTTCATAACCTGCCCCATAAGAAACCCGAACGCTTTAGTCTTGCCGTTATGATAATCTTCCACCGCACCGGGATTAGCATCTATAACCGATTGTGCTTTTTCGGCGATTAGCGTGTCATCCGAAAGCATTTCAAGTTGATTTTCCGCAATATAATCGGCAGGTTCGGCATTAGAAACGAAAACCGCTTCGGTTGCCTGCTTAAGTGCGTCCCGATTAATTTTACCGCCCTCCACTTGACGAATCAGATAAGAAAGTTTAGACGGGTCAAGCTTCAAATCTTCGGGGAGGGTGTTGGTAGTGTTCATCAGGCGCATGACTTCACCGAGTAACAACCGCGCCGACTCAATCGGGCTTCCGCTCTCTCGCGTAACCGCCTCAAACAAATCCGAGATGTTTTTGTGTTCTGTAAGAATCGCCGCTTCTGCCGCCGAAAGCTTATATTCGCCGATATAGCGTTCTCTCTTCAGGTGTGCGAGTTCCGGCAGGTTTGCACGGATTCGTTCCAGCCATTCCTCGTCAATTTCAAGCGGAAGAAGGTCAGGTTCGGGAAAGTAACGATAATCCTGAGCATCTTCTTTGGAACGCATTCCGTGGGATTCACCTTTCTCGTCATCCCAACGGCGGGTTTCCTGGATTACCGTCCCGCCACTTTCGATGAGTTCTATTTGTCGTTGTGATTCATACTCAATTGCGCGTGATATTGCCTTGAACGAGTTCAGATTCTTCATCTCGGTGCGAACCCCGTACTCCTCCGGTTCGCCCGACTCACCGAATCTCCGTCTTACCGAAAGATTCACATCAGCACGAAGTGAACCCTCCTGCATTTTACAGTCACAGATTTCAAGATACTTGAGAATTTCACGCAGCTTCTCCAAATAAGCGTTCACTTCGTCGGCGTTGCGAAAATCAGGTTGAGTTACTATTTCCAAAAGCGGAACACCGCAACGATTGAAATCCATGTAGGTCTCTCCACCCTCATGAATGAGTTTCCCGGCATCTTCCTCCATGTGAATCTCACGAATGGTAATGGTTTTCATACCGGAATCACTTTCTATTTCAAGGCTTCCGTCACGGCAAATCGGCAAATACAACTGAGAAACTTGATAAGCTTTCGGTAAATCGGGATAGAAGTAATTCTTTCGGTCGAATTTACAACGGCGGGTAATCTCACAATTCAGTGCGAGACCCAGCCGTACCGCATAGTCAATCACAGCACGATTAAGCCGCGGAAGTGTACCGGGCATTCCCGCGCAGACCGGGCAGACACGAGTGTTGGGTTCCCCCCCGAACTCGGTCGAACAACCACAAAAGATTTTCGAGCCGGTAGATAACTCGGCATGAACTTCCAATCCAATCACTACTTCATACTTCATGTTTATGACCTTTCCCTTTCTGCCGCAAACTCTGTCGCAAGCATATTATGAAACCCGGTCCGTTGCTGATATACCCGCGCCGCTTTAATCAGCTTTAATTCACTGAACGAATCGCCGATTAACTGGAATCCCACCGGCAAGCCGTTTTCATCGAAACCGCACGGAAGCGACACAGCAGGAAGCCCGGCAAGATTAACCGACACGGTGTAAATGTCACCCATGTACATCTTCATCGGGTCGCTGATATTTTCACCTATTTTGTAGGCGGTGGTCGGAGCGACCGGCGAAATTATCAAATCGAAACGCTTGAACAACTCATCATACGCCGATTTAATCATTGCACGGGTCTGCAAGGCTTTTTTATAATACGAATCATAATAACCCGATGAGAGTACGAAAGAACCGAGCATGATTCTCCGCTTTACTTCCAGTCCGAAGCCTTCACTGCGAGAAAGTCGATACACTTCCGAGAGAGTGCGGGCAGACCCGCTCCTGTAACCATACTTTAGTCCGTCATAACGCGATAGATTAGAAGAAGCTTCGGCGCAGGCAATAATATAATAAGCATGAACCGTGTAGTCCATATAAGGCATAACAAACTCTTCAACAACTGCACCGGCTTGACCTAATTCCTCCGCCGCCTTCAAAACCGCTTCTTTGACTTGGCTTTCTATGCCTTTTTTGAAATAGTTTCGCGGTAATCCGATTCTTAATGACTTCAAACCATTCGATTCAGCAGATTTTTCGGGGAATTCAAACCCTTTATCGATAATACAAGTGCTGTCTTTTGAATCCGCACCGGAAATAATCGACAGAAGTGCGGCGCAATCGTCAATGTTCCTGCCGATTGTGCCGATTTGGTCGAGCGAAGATGCGTACGCAATCAATCCGTAGCGTGAAACTGCGCCGTAGGTGGGTTTAATTCCGGTGACTCCGCAAAAAGAGCAAGGTTGGCGAATACTTCCCCCGGTATCGGAACCGAGAGTAAGCGGGATTTCTCCCGCCGCAACCGCCGCTGCACTTCCCCCTGATGAACCGCCCGCCACGCGGGAAACGTCATACGGATTTTTAACCGCACCATACGCACCGGTCTCACTTGAACCGCCCATTGCGAATTCGTCCATGTTAAGTTTGCCTATTACAATCATCCCCGCTTGTTCTGCCTTTTCAACCGCCGTCGCACTAAAAATCGGCTTATACCCGGAGAGCATTTTTGAAGCGCAGGTGGTTTCTGTTCCCGCTGTGGATATGTTATCTTTCACCGCAATCGGCACCCCGACCAGCGGCGTTTGAACCTCGCCGCCGTCAATCCGTTTTTGAACCGTTGCCGCCTGTTTCAGTGCATATTCTTCATTCAGCGTGATAAATGCGTTATGTTTGTTTTGTTTCGCTGATTCTACATAGGCTGACACCGCCTCAACAACCGCGATTTCTTTTGACCTGATTGCCGCCGACAGTTCAAGCGCACTCATGTTGAAAATCTTCAAATTACGCAAAGTATTTCACCCCGCTTTCAAAAATAGGCAGAAATTTATTCCCGGGAATATTCCTCGCAACCAACTCACCATATCGCTCACTATGAGCCATCTTACCGAGAATCCGACCATCGGGACTGCAAATCCCTTCAATCGCAAAGTCAGAACCGTTCGGATTAAACTCTATATCCATAGAAGGCCGTCCATTATAATCGACATACTGAAAAACAATCTGCCCCTGCGACTTCATTTTATCAAGACAATCCTCCGAAGCAACAAACCGACCTTCCCCATGCGAAACAGGCTGAACATACAATTCACCCGGATTGCACAGCGAAAGCCACGGCGAATTCACCGAAGCAAGACGGGTCGTAACATAACGCGATTGATGACGACCGATTCGATTAAATGTCAAAGTGGGAGAATCGGACGTTTGCGGCAAAATTTCCCCATACGGAAGCAGTCCCAACTTAACCAACGCCTGGAATCCGTTGCATATACCCAGAATCAAACCGTCCCGCCGCCGGATTAAATCATGAACGGCATCGCTGAGTCGCGGATTACGAAACAAACTCACAATAAACTTCGCCGAACCATCGGGTTCGTCACCGCCGGAAAATCCCCCCGGCAGAATCAGCATCTGCGCCTCACGAATCGCCGATTCAAGTCTCACGACCGAATCTTCTAGCATTTGCGGAGTAAGATTCGCAATCCCTACGATTTTTGCTTCTCCCCCCGCACGATGAACCGCCGCCGCTGTATCGTATTCACAGTTCGTCCCCGGAAAAACCGGGATAACCGCCGTACACAGCCCCGATTTCAGGCGATTTCGCTGATTTTGCCGAAATGAGGGCGCGGATTGCCTAACCCCCGAAATCGTCGGTGCTTCTCCCGGCTGTTCGATTCGCGTGGGAAAGACCCCCTCAAGTGGGGCTTGCCAATCCGCATAAAGAACCTCCAACGGCATTTCATTCAAGAATGGTTTCTCTTGTGTGTATCCCAACAGGCGGAATCTCTCTAAATCTTCACATGATTCGAATATAATCGATGCGGCGGGAATATTCTCGGGAATCTCACCCGTAAATCCGAGCATGTTTCCGAACGCCATTTTCGCAATGCCATCCTTGCAGGAATTTGAACCGTTTTTAACGACTATAACCCATGCCGAAAAAATCTTCCCATCGCGAAGCAACCGCGAATACTCTCCCCATAACGAACGCAGGCGAGCATAATCAGGCATACCATCACAATCGAGCGGAGTTTCGAGCAAATAGACGGGATTCCCCGCCTGTTTGAATTCGGGACTAATCAATTCGGCGGCTTCGGCAACCCCAACCGCGAAAGAAATCAACGTGTCGGGAACATTTAACTCGTTATTATCTTCGGATTCCTCTTGTATTGCAAAAGTTCCCGACATGGAGTCTTTGCCGCCGATTGCCGCGATTTTCAAGCCCATCTGCGCCGAAAACGCACCGAGCATTGCCGCAAAAGGCTTTCCCCAACGGAGCGGTTCGTCATTCACCCGCGGAAAATATTCCTGCAAGGACAGATGTATACTGCCACTGTCGAGTGAAACCCCCGCCGCAATTAGCTTAGCCACCGAAGTCACGACCGAGAAAACCCCTCCGCCGAAAGGGTCAAAATCGGTTGTATAAGGTTCGAACCCATACGCCATGACCGATGCAGTAGTCGTACCCGAAACCGGTAAAAGCGATGCCATCACCTGCGTTTCGGTTGCGGCAAACTTCCCGCCGAACGGCATAAAAATACTCCCCGCACCAATTGAACTGTCGAAGCGTTCCACCAGACCTTTTTGTGAGCAATTCTGCAACTCCTCAAAAGATTCTAACGGGATTTCTGCAGTTTTATCGGTTAGATTAGGAACAATCACCGCTGCACATCTCACGGCACCGTTAGTATCGAGGAAATCCCTGTCTATGTCAACAATTTTTCGACCCTTCCACAACATCGTGAGTTTAGGTTCGGCAGTGATTTTCGCTACCACCGTAGCTTCGATATTTTCGGATTTTGCGTACTCTTTCAACGCTTCAACATCATTTGGCGAAACCACAACCGCCATTCTCTCCTGCGATTCGGATATTGCGATTTCCGTTCCGTTAAGTCCGTCATATTTCAACGGAAAAGCATCAAGATTGATTTCGACCCCGTCCGCAAGCTCACCGATTGCCACCGATGCCCCCCCCGCCCCGAAATCATTACAGCGTTTAATGAGCAATGTTACATCGGGATTGCGGAACAGCCTTTGCAGTTTACGTTCTTCCGGCGGATTGCCCTTCTGTACTTCAGCGGCACATTCCGAAACAGTGTCGCCACCGTGGGTCTTGGACGAACCCGTCGCACCCCCGATTCCGTCTCTGCCGGTTCTCCCCCCGAGAAGAATCACAACGTCATCCGGCAACGGACATTCCCGCCGAACCCACTCTGCCGGTGCCGCCCCTACCACCGCCCCCGCTTCCAGACGTTTTGCAGCATATCCGGGGTGGTAGAGTTCTTTGACATAGCCGGTTGCAAGCCCGATTTGATTTCCGTATGAGCTGAACCCATCAGCGGCAGAGGTCGTCAACTTGCGTTGAGGCAATTTCCCCGGGATAGTTTTCTCAATCGGAGTTCGCGGGTCTGCCGCCCCGGTGATTCTCATCGACTGATAGACATACCCCCGCCCCGAAAGCGGGTCACGAATCGCACCGCCTATACAGGTTGCCGCCCCCCCGAAAGGTTCGATTTCGGTGGGGTGATTATGGGTCTCATTTTTAAAGAAAAGCAACCAATCTTGCGACGCGGAATCGGCAAAGTTTGCCTTCACCCGAACCGTACAGGCATTGATTTCATCGGAAACATCCACCACAGGCGTTTCCAAAACTTTTCCGCCGATTGTGGCAATTCGCATAAGGGTCACGAGAGAATCCCCGTTAAGATTTCGAAAATGCTCGTACGCACGCTCAACCCGAGCGTCATAAATTTCCGCCGACTCAATCACCGTGTTAAACGTGCTGTGTCTGCAGTGGTCCGACCAGTAGGTATCAAGCACCCGCAATTCGGTAAGGGTTGGATTCCTGCCGATTTTCCCGAAATAATCGCGAATACAATCAAGGTCGGCAGACGACATGGCTAGTCCGTCAACGAATTCACTCAAATCGGCTATTTCAGGTATATCATCTCGATTTTGCTCACATTTTTGCGAAGCCGAAATCGTCAAAGTCTGAGGAATTTCGTGCGAACCCTCCCGACATTCAACGGGATTTATAAGATAGTCTTTCACCCGCACGAAATCACTGTCGTTTATACCGGAGAAGGCATAAATCACAGCGGTTCTGACAGTCGGGCGTTCCCCGCCGAGGAGCAATTGAATACACTGTTCGCATGAATCAGCCCGTACATCAAATTGCCCCGGCAGAGTCTCTACGCATAAGAACAACTTGTTCTGCAAATCCGGTAGAGTTTCGGTGAAGAACACGTCACACGCCGG
>WRKZ01000055.1 GCA_009777835.1 Oscillospiraceae bacterium
AAATCTTCTTGGATGCTCGCCGTTAGAGTCACCTTCTCCTCGTCTACGTCCAACTGGTCAATAATGATTGCCTTTACTTTTTCGAAAATCATGCCTAATAAAATCCTTTCGGTTTAATTTTATATACGCCCGCTCCCCGAACATCCTTACAACATTCTTACAAGAACGAAAACGTATTCATACTATTATAAGATATTATGCGAAAATTTTCAATAGAAATTTCAGCAAAATATACCCAAAAAATTTCAACATTCGGGGCTTAAATTTGTTCTTCTTGCATAAAATCGTACATTCCGATTTTGCGGAATTTATTATAACGTTCGCTCAAAAGCCGCTCTACATCGACCTTTTTGAACTTTTCCAGGGCTTCACACAAATATTCGGAGATGTTTTCCGCTGTCACCGCAGAATCATTATGCGCACCGCCCGCCGGTTCGGGAATAATTCTTTCGCAAACACCGAATCCCAGCAAATCCTCTGCCGTAATTTTCATGAGCCCCGCGGCTTCCATCTCGCGGGAAGGGTCTTTCCAGAGAATAGATGCAAATCCGCGCGGCGAAATCACCGAATACATCGCGTTTTCGAGCATTGCAAGCTCATCACAGACCGCCAAGGCAAGCGCGCCGCCGCTCCCCCCTTCCCCCAACACGATTGATATAATCGGGACTTTCAACATCATAAACTCCATAAGGTTTTGAGCGATTGCCTGACCTTGACCGCGTTCTTCCGCTTCGATTCCGCAAAAAGCACCGGGGGTGTCAACCAGGCAAATCACCGGGCGATGAAACTTCTCAGCCTGTTTCGCCAAGCGAAGTGCTTTTCTGTAGCCTTCGGGGTGCGGCATCGAAAAGTTAGACCTCTTATTCTCGTCTATGTTTCGACCTTTAACCTGTGCAATAACAGTAACAGCCACATCTTTGATTGTCGCAATTCCGCCGATTATTGCATGGTCGTCACCGTAATGACGATCACCGTGGAACTCCATGAAATTCTTAAAAATCAACGGAATATAATCATTGACCGTCGGACGATTCTTGTTGCGAATCAACTCAATCCGCTCGGTAACGTTGAGGTTTTGTTTACTCATAGCGCACCTTCTTCCTTTATATAGCCGTGCATTTGAAGAATCCTTGATAAGATTTTGCGCAATTTTTTACGGTTGACAATCATGTCAACAAACCCATTATCCTGCAACGACTCAGCCGACTGGAAATCGTCCGGCAACTGTTGTTTAATGGTATCTTGAATAACCCTTCGTCCCGCAAACCCGATTAATGCCTTGGGTTCCGCTATAATAATATCGCCCAGCGACGCAAACGATGCAGTCACCCCTCCTGTAGTCGGGTCGGTCAAAACAGTAACGTACAACTGCCCCGCCTGATTATGTTTAGCGATTGCCCCGCTGGTCTTAGCCATTTGCATGAGAGAGATAATCCCTTCCTGCATTCTCGCCCCGCCTGAAGCAGTGAAGAGAATCACCGGGAGTTTCCGCATAGCCGCATACTCAAACGCACGCGTAATTTTCTCCCCTACTACACTGCCCATACTTGCCATCATAAAGTAGCTGTCCATAACTCCGACAACAACTTTGTAACCTAAAATCGTACATTCTCCGGTGACGACCGCTTCGTTTGTCTTGCATTTATTCGAAAGCCCCGCAATCTTCTCCTCATAATCGGGAAATCCAATCGGATTAAGCGAAACCATCTTGGAATCAAACTCAAAGAAACTGTCTCTGTCGGCGGTCATAAGAAGGCGTTCCTGCCATGTCAAACGAGAATGATAGTTGCAAATTCCGCAGATTTTCCTATTCTTCTCGAATTCCTCCATGTAAGTCGAAGTCCGGCAACGCGGGCATTTAAACAGCAAATTATCGGGAATATCGTGCTTTTTGGACGAAACCGCCTGCGATTCCCCTTTCTCGTCCCGGTTGAACCGTTCTTTTACCGTCTTAAACAAGTGTTCCAACGCCATAATTATTGCCTCCTCCCTAAAAATCCTATATCATACTTACCGCCGATGAACGTCTCATCTTTGAGTATTTCCAGCTGATAATCTATATTAGCGACAATCCCGTCAAGCAAAAATTCCGATAACGCCACCCGCATTTTCTGAATCGCCTCTGCCCTGTCGTTGCCGCGGACAATAACTTTAGCAATCATCGAATCATAATACGGCGGAATAGTGTATCCCTGATACATCGCAGAATCAATCCTCACCCCGAACCCGCCGGGCAAATGCAATGACTGAATCGTCCCTGGGCTCGGTCGGAAATTATGTGCAGGGTCTTCCGCATTAACCCGACATTCAATTACGTGCCCCGACAACTGTATATCCTCTTGTTTCCACGGGAGTTTTTCGCCCGCCGCAATGCGAATCTGCGACTTGATTAAGTCAATCCCGGTGACTATTTCGGTAACGGGATGCTCCACCTGAATCCGTGCGTTCATTTCCATAAAATAAAAATCGCCGTTTTCATCCAGAAGAAACTCAATCGTCCCCGCATTGGAATATCCGCATGATTTAGCAACCTTCACCGCCGCCGAACCCATCTTATTGCGAAGTTCCGGGGTTAATACCGGGCAAGGGGACTCTTCAATCAATTTCTGATTGCGACGCTGGGTCGAACAGTCGCGTTCCCCCAAATGAATCGCATTACCGAATTCGTCGGCTAACAGCTGAATCTCAACGTGTTTCGGATTGACTATGAACTTCTCCACGTAAACATCGCCGTTTCCGAAGAAAGACAAAGCATCCTGTTTAGAAGAAACCAAAGCCGCTTCCAGCCCGCCCTCGTCTTCAACGAATCGAATTCCTCTGCCACCGCCGCCCGCAGATGCTTTCACCATAACCGGATAGCCGATTTGCTTTGCGATTGACTTCGCCTCGTCCAAATCCTTCACAACCCCATCCGAACCCGGGACAACCGGCACCCCCGCTCCTGTAACCGTCTGCTTTGCGTTGGCTTTATCCCCCATCGATTCCATCGCTTCGGGCGAGGGACCAATCCATTTGATTCCGCATTTAGCACACAACCGAACAAAATCCGCGTTTTCGGAGAGAAACCCGTATCCCGGATGAATCGCCTCTGCCCCTGTAATTTCACAAGCAGAAATAATCGCTTTAGTATCCAGATAAGAGTCCTTTGATGCAGGTTTGCCGACACACACAGCTTCATCTGCAAGATGAGCGTGCAACGCATTTTTATCAGCAGTCGAATACACTGCTACGGTTTTGATTCCCATTTCGCGGCAAGCACGTATTACTCGAACAGCTATTTCGCCCCTGTTAGCGATTAATATCTTTTTGAACAAAACTTCTACCCCTTTATTTTAAAAATACCCCTGTCACTTAATCGCAAAACTAATCTCAGCCGAAACAGCTTTCTCGCCGTTAACGGTTGCGACCCCCTTACCAACACCGACAGAACCCTTAATCTTAACGATTTCCACCTCTAACTGCAACACATCTCCCGGAACGACCTGTCTGCGAAACTTCGCTTCTTTCACTCCCCCGAAGAAACCTATTTTGCCGCGATTTTCCTCCTGCATAAGCATAGCAACCGCCCCCGCCTGGGCTAACATTTCAAGCATGAGCACGCCGGGAACTACGGGATAATCGGGAAAATGACCCTTAAACCAGAAGTCGTCTTCTTTAATATGTTTCACCGCAAGAACCCTTTTACCGGGCTCAGCTTCGAGAATCTCGTCAAGCAACAAGAACGGCTCTCTATGCGGGATTATTTCTTTGATTTGTTCTTGATTCAGTTTCATACAATTTGAATAAGCTCCTTCCCGAAATCAACAGCATCACCGTCCATAGCAAGAATCGCCGCTACAGTTCCTTCAAATTCCGAATTGATTTCATTCATCAGCTTCATACTCTCTACGATGCAGATTACCTGCCCTTTCTTGACTTTATCGCCGACGTTCACGAAAGGCGGCTTATCGGGCGCGGGCTTACTGTAGAAAGTCCCTACAATGGGTGACGTTACATAATTCCCCTGCTTAACTTCGGGTTGCTGTTGCGGTTCTAATGCGGTCGGAACAACCGCCGCCGGAACAGATGCAACCGGTGAGGACCCATAATAATGGTTCGTTGTATTAGACGGCACACCGCCGTCATACTTTGATTCAAGACAGATTTCAACCTCACGATTTTTCACGGTGATTGAACCGAGATTCTTTTCAGCCAACACCTCGGCTAACTGAGTAGTCGTTTTGATAATATCCATTTGTTTTCCTCCTATCGTATATAATTCCTAAACTCTTGTGAAACACAGCGACACGTTGTGTCCGCCGAATCCTAACGAATTCGATACCGCCGTATTGATTTGTTTGTTCCTCGCACCCTCTGCAACGTAATCTAAATCACACTCTTCATCGGGGATTTTGTACCCTGCAGTAGGATGAATAAACCCATTCTTCATCTGAACCGCAACGGCAACCGCTTCAACAGCCCCCGCCGCACCGAGTAAATGCCCGGTCATAGATTTAGTCGAGTTCACCGCTAACTTCGCCGCATGTTCCTTCCCGAATGCCGACTTAATCGCAAGTGTCTCGGTTCGGTCGTTAATCGGGGTGGAAGTCCCGTGGGTATTGATGTAATCCACATCGGAGGACTGCAAACCTGCTTCAGCGAACGCCAACTCCATTGCTTTCGCACCGCCTGAACCGTCAGGATTCGGACTGGTCTCATGAAAAGCATCACAAGTCGCCCCATAGCCGGCGATTTCAGCGTAAATCTTCGCCCCGCGTGCCTTTGCATTTTCGTATTCTTCCAAAATCAGTGATGCTGCCCCATCGCCGAGAACAAATCCCGAACGTTCCTTATCAAAAGGAATCGATGCACGGTCGGGATTATCGCTGAAAGTCAATGCCGTCATGTTTCCGAACGCCGCATAAGCGAATCCTAAATGACAACACTCTGTTCCCCCTGCGATTGCAACGTCCAGATAACCGTGTTTTATAGCACGAAACGCCTCCCCCAGTGAATGTGCCGAACTCGCACACGCAGACACGGGACAGTAGTTGTTCCCCTTGAAGTTTCCGGCTTTTATAGCGACCACCCCGGGGGCGAGATTTCCTATCATCATCGGAATTGTAAACACACTCACTCGTTTCGGCCCGCGATTCTCATAAGTGAGAATCTGTTCCTTTGCCGTTTCAATCCCACCGATTCCCGATGCTATATAGACCCCGCATTTATACGGGTCATACTCTTTGAAATCGCTTCCGCTGTCTGCCAACGCTTTCATGCTGGCATAAACGGCATACTGAGAAATCATATCGGTTCGCCGAAGCTCCTTCTTCTCGAAGTATTCTTCTGCCAATTCCCCCGAAAAACCTTTCACCCTTGAACTTACCCGCAAATCATCCGAATGTTCGGGAAACCATTTTTCAAGTGAGAATCCGTGTTTCCCCGCTTTAAGATTTTCCGTGAAAGTCCCGACATCATTTCCAATCGGGCTGACTACGCCTAATCCTGTAATTACCACTCTTCTAAATTTACTCAAAACTATTTACCTCCGTTTTCTTTTCAACCGACAACAGGTCATCCCACCACACATTAAGCAAAACCTCTAAATCACCAGTCCGCCGGAAATCTCTATAACCTGACCCGTTATATATCTCGAATCCTCGCTCGCCAGAAACGATACAAGCGCGGCAACCTCTTCGGGTTGACCGTAACGTTTCATAGCAATCCGCTCAAGAATAGCCGACTTCTGTTGCTCTGTCAATACGTCGGTCATGGGTGACGTGACGAACCCCGGCGCAATCGCATTCACGGTAATCCCGCGAGGGCTGAACTCCTTCGCCGCCGATAAAGTCATACCGATTACCGCCGCTTTCGATGCGCTGTAGTTGAATTGCCCCGCATTTCCGTGAACCCCCGCCACCGATGACAGGTTTATAATCGAACCGCTCTTCTGCTTGAACATCAAAGCCCCGACCAGTTTCATCAAGTTGAAAACACCTTTCTGGTTAACCCGAATCACGTCGTCGTACTGCTGTTCGCTCATTCTCACCAAGAGACCGTCGCGGGTGATTCCCGCGTTATTGACTAAAACATCTATACTTCCGAACTTTTCCTTGACCGCTTTCACGAGCTCTTCGCAAGCGGTATAATCAGATACATCGGCGGCGAATTCCA
Organism: Oscillospiraceae bacterium; assembly: GCA_009777835.1. Taxonomy (GTDB): domain Bacteria; phylum Bacillota; class Clostridia; order Oscillospirales; family Ruminococcaceae; genus Ruminiclostridium_E. Next base: position 6,154 of record WRKZ01000055.1, read on the forward strand.
CACCGGAAATATCATTAACCGCAACATTAAATCCGTCTTTCTCGAGTCGTGCCGCAATCGCCGCACCGATTCCCTGCTTCGCCCCTGTAACTAACGCTGTTTTCTTCATTTTGACAACAAACCTCCCGCAACTTTTGTAATTTCTCGAATAATCTCTTCAGCCGAACCCTCTCGACTAATCATTCCCGCAATTGAACCGCACATAAAGCTACCCTCTTCTATATTTCCGTCAACCGCTTTCTTTAATGCCCCGGCAGTCCGCACCTCGAAATCTTCGGCGGTACAGCCGCTCTTTTCTAAGTCGAGCATTGCACGAGCGAACTTCGTCTTAATCCCTCTCACCGGATGAGTCGTGGCAATCCTACCCGTAACAATCGAATCGGTATCTTTAGCCCCGACCACTAACTTTTTATAATTCTCGTGGATTTGACACTCGTGAGCCGCCAGAAACGCCGTCCCGATTTGCACCCCTTGCGCCCCTAACATGAACGCCGCCGCCATTCCTCTTCCATCGGCGATTCCGCCCGCCGCAATAACGGGAATTTCTATTGCGTCAACCACCTGGGGAACAAGACACATAGTCGAAATCTCTCCGATATGCCCCCCGGCTTCACCACCTTCAGCAATTACCGCATCTGCCCCTGCTCGCGCCATTCGTTTTGCAAGACCAACGCTCGGAATAACAGGAATCACTTTAATTCCCGCCGACTTCCATGCCTCAATATACTTACCCGGATTCCCTGCCCCGGTAGTCACGAACGCCAATTTCTCATCAATTGCGATTTGAGCCAAGTCATCGGAATTAGGGGACATGAGCATGATGTTCAACCCGAAAGGTTTAGTCGTAAGGGCTTTCGCCCTGTGGATTTCCGCACGAATCACGTCTGCCGGGGCGTTTCCGCCCGCTATGATTCCCGCACCGCCCGCATTAGAAACTGCAGCGGCTAACTTATGTTCGGAGACCCATGCCATGCCCCCTTGAAGAATCGGAAATTCAATTCCTAAAATCTCGGTTATTTTCGTATTCATTTATTTACTACTCCTTTATATACCGGACATATATTAGACCTACGATTAGGCTTCAAACAGAATTGAACCGTAAGCCAACCCCGCACCGAATGCCACCAAACAAATTTTCATCCCGCTTTGGATTCTGCCCTGCGAATACAGTTCGTCTAAGCAAACAGGTATACATGCACTCGAAATATTCCCGGTTTTTTCGATATTCACGTAGATTTTTTCACGAGGGATATCAAGATTCTTCATAGCGGAATTAATTATACGGATATTTGCCTGATGCGGTATCAGCAAATCAATATCGGACAATCCCAATCCTGCTTTCCCGCAGACCATATTAACGGCTTTCGGCATTATATCAGCGGCGAACTTGTAGACTTCCTTGCCATCCATATGCAAATATTCTTTATGAGGAACTTCATAGAGTGTCCGTCCGTTTTCTTCGGTAGCGAACGGCAAATTCCGGTTGTAACCCACTTTACAGTAAAGCGCGGGATTATCAAACCCTTCCCCCATAACGCCAAGATGTGATGCGTACAGCTTATCTTCAGCAAGCTCAACTATTACCGCACCCGCCCCATCACCGAACAGAACACAACTTGCCCTGTCAGTGAAATCTACGTGACGTGAAAGCATTTCTGCGGCGACAACCAGGACTTTTTTGCACGAACCCGCCGCAAGATGATTCCACGCAACGTCAAAACAATTAACGAATCCCGTGCAGGCTACGTTTATATCTATAGCGGAAGCGTTCTTCGCCCCAATTGCATTTTGAACCAGACAAGACAACGACGGATAGAAAAAATCCGGCGTGGCGGTAGAAGCTATAATCAAATCGATTTCTTCTGCATTGATTTCGGAAGAATCCAACGCCCCCCGGGAAGCTTTCGCCGCCATAGACAAATTGGACCCATCCATGTTAAACCGTCTCTCGCTAATCCCTGTGCGTGAAGTTATCCACGCATCGTCGGTCTCCAGAAACTCGGAAAAATCGGAATTTTTAACGACAAAATCCGGCTTATAACTCCCTGTTCCGATTATTCTAACGCCACGATTTTGAATCATTCTAAAATTTCTCCTTGATTTTTCCTAAAATGTGGTATATAATAATTTGTGACGTGCATAGCAGTAGTCGGACACATAACGGAATATATTTCCGAATTTGGGAATGTCCGCTATATATAGTAACTGATTTTTTAATCTTTGTCAAGAGGGAGAACGGCTTATGTTCAATAAAAAAATTCTGATGTTTCCGGGACAAGGCTCACAATATGTGGGAATGTGTAATTTCAAGGGGGTTTCCGGTGCTGAACGCATATACGAATGTGGTTCAGACATACTCGGCTATGACTTGAAAACCTTGATTAACGAAGGGGACGAAACAAAACTCAATAACACCGAATTCGCTCAACCGGCTATATTCGCGGCATCGCTGATTGCGTTAGCAGCGGCGAAAGAATCGGGCTTTTTAGCGGAAGAATACAATGCCGCTGCGGGACATTCCCTCGGGGAATACGCTGCGTTAGTCTGTTGCGGAGTTCTTGATATCGAAAACGGATTCAAGGTAATAAAAACACGAAGCCGCATTATGGCGAAAGCGGGTGAAAAAAATCCCGGAGCGATGGCGGCGGTTCTGGGGCTCAACGAAGAGGACATCGTTCAAACCTTGAGCGAAATCGAAGGAGTTACCCCTGCGAATTACAACGCGCCGGGGCAAATTGTAATTGCGGGAACCTTTGACGCACTCGACAAAGCGGAATCGGCACTCAAATCCAAGGGCGCGAAACGAGTTGTTCGATTGAAGACATCGGCGGCTTTTCATACCGAACTTATGAGGGAAGCGTCTATTCAATTTTTGCGAGAAATTCAAGGGGTTGATTTCTCCCCCGCAAAAGCAGATTTCTATTCTAACGTATTTGCCGATAAACTAAGCGACTTCTCAAATATTCCCGGTTATCTTGCGAAACACATTCGTTCTTCGGTAAAGTTTGCGCAGGAACTTGAGAAAATTCGCGAAGACGGCTACGATACCTTCATAGAAATCGGACCGGGTAAAGTCTTATCGGGACTGGCGAAGAAAACCCTCAGCAATATAAGCATTTTCAACGTCGAAGATTCGGCAAGCCTTGAAAAGACGGTTATGGGGATTAAGGAAATTGAAGGAAAGTTAGAATGACTAACTGAACATTGCGCTTTGTTCGCAGAAAGGAAATGGTCATATCAAGGAATGAAAAAATTCGGACTGTTAGGCTACCCGTTAGGTCATTCGCTTTCGCCTTTCATACATAGCAGATTTTTTCAGCTATGCGGAATAGGCGAAATCGCCGAATATGAATACAAACTCTATGAGGTCAGCCCCGGAGAGCTTTCTTTAAAAGGAAGCGACATCAAACAACTAAACGGATTCAACGTGACAATTCCGTACAAAACGGAAATTATTCCGTATCTTGCCCGACTTGATTCAAGTGCGCAACGCTATAATTCGGTCAACTGCGTTAATTTCGAAGGCAACGAATACGTCGGATATAATACCGATGTTTACGGATTCTTGAAATCAATCGAGGAATTGGGGGCGGATTTATCTGCAAAGGTCTTGTTGCTGGGTTGCGGCGGAACCGGCAGAATGATGGCAATCGAAGCGATTAGCGCAGGGGCTGATTTAACCCTGGCGATTCGCCGTAGTCCGACATCGGAAAAATCTGCTGCGGCACTTTCAAGGGAACTAAACGAGATTG
>WRKZ01000056.1 GCA_009777835.1 Oscillospiraceae bacterium
CGCCGAACCCGTTCCGTTTGGGTCGGCGAAGTTTGCCGCGGTAGTCGCTTTCGGAATGACCGGGACACCATAATCGGCTAATCCCGGTATCTTGCTGTTGACAACGTTAAGGGTCGCCGAGGAAGCCGGTGTAATTCCTCCGGAAGAAACGGAAGAATCACCCGGTTCGTGAGGAACCGCTGTCGTACCTTCCCCTGCATTTGAATTCTGTAAACTTTGTGTTTCCTGTGCGTGACCTCCCCCGTCAACCACGTCAACAAGCGCGAAAACGTAGGTGTATAGTGATATAATCGCTAAAGCGAACGAAATCTTCAACAAAGATGATGAAAATGCCGGCATAAGCTTCAGCTCCTTTCGTTTTCTTTCTTTTTGAGCCATTCGTCAATGCCTTCCACGCGGGAAACGTCCCATTCTCTTCCTGCCCAGCCTTTTCCGCGATTAACGTGGGTGTAGAATCCGTCAAACATTTTGTATCTGAGTAATCCGTCGGAATTCCGACCTGCGGTAGTCTCCCTTAAGTTCACGAACTGAGAGGTATCGACTTCGGCACGTTCATCGTAACGGACACGGCGTGCAACCACAACCAGCCGCAGATTGTCCAACAGGTTGAAGTCACAGGTTGAGAGTGTGAGCAGCTCATCACCGTAACGCAGATCTACCCCGGTGTGAAAACGGCTTCTGTCGAGGACTTCACTCACATACTCATAAAAATCATCTTTAGAATGGAAGTAGCGTTTCCGCCAATAATCGTAATAATCACCGAGGGTGTCGTCTACGTTGGTCTGGAACACCGAAATCACCTTGTATTTTCCCGGCTCATACAGCGTATCGAAATTTATAATGGGGTTTTCCTTCAAAAAGTCGAACTCAAGATAGCGATTAAGCGGGGTGAACATATTCTTCGTGGTGAGATTGTGTCCGTGAATGATTACGTTGTGAGGACGTTCGGTTGGGGTGAATTCTCCGTACTTACAGGCGAAAATCGTGCCGTTTTCGGTGGGCCGCCCCTCAAAATTATGATGGAGGTAATAGTCCTGCGATTTGTCCCCTTGCGCCTGTGCAACCGGATAGTTTATATATGGGTCGATTGACAAGTAGCCGACAAATTCGGGATTGATTTCCAGGAATCGTTGGTATTTTTCGAGGATTTCTACCGACGGCGGCTCGTTATTGGAATTCGAATTGTTCCCTCCGTTTTGAGACGGGTGAACGGTCGGAACCCACACAACTTTGTTGTCATTTTCCGGGTCGAATTCATAATAACCGGTATTATCCTCGACACCGTGCGCACCGAAGTAGAAGTTCAATATTAAGACAGACGATGCTGTTAACGCTGAAATCGCCACTAAAAAGACGATTTTGCGCACAACATCGGAAGGAGTATCTCCCCGCCACGGGAAAAGTCCCGATACCAGTGCAACGGCGAGATTCTGCTTCTTCTTTTTCTTACGACCGTAAGTGTACTTCCTGCGGATATCCATTTGCGGCATAATACGCATCCTCCGATTTGTTTGTTTGTTTTAAATGGGGCTGCGCCCCAAACCCCCTGTCGCTTCGCAGGGAAACCCTGCTACGCTTTGTTTTAAATGGGGGATTCTCCCCCAAACCCCCTGTCGCTTCGCAGGGAAACCCTGCTACGCTTTGTTTAAAATGGGGGATTCTCCCCCAAACCCCCTGTCGCTTCGCAGGGAAACCCTGCTACGCTCCTGTATAGCTTTTCAGATATTTCTTATAATCCCAGACTCTTTCGCCTTTCCAACCTTGACCGAATCGTCTCGCTTCCTCAGTGAAACGCAGAACGTTCTTGTTGTAGAACGCCTTTTCTACATCGACTTGGCCGCTTTCGCCCGGGCGAACCCGCCGCGCAAAGATAACCACCCGCGAATCGACACCACCGGGGGTATCGGGATGACCCATCGGGTAATAACACGTCGAAAGCGTTAAAATCTTGTCGCCGTATTCGAGGTCTACGTCGGTGAACAAAACGCTTCTGTCCATGACGGTGAAGATAAACTCATGAAACTCGTCTTCGTTGCCGAAATTCCACTGTTCCCAGTAGCGGTAGACTTCGCCGTAATGCGGTTGTGTATTGAACAATACCACCCCGAAGACCTTCCACTCCATTCTCTCAAACATTGAGTCAAAGCGAATAACGGGATTCGTCTTATAAAAACTCAAATCTTCCGATGCCTTGACGGTGGTGCTGTGATATTTAGATAAAGCCGCGAAATAATTCCCGGTGGTGATGTTATGACCGTAAAGAATCGTGTTGTCGGAAATCCTGTCCCCGTCGAAGATGTTGTGGGTGTCGGCATAAATCGCGCCGCCTCTGCTTTTGTTCCCGTAGAAATCGAAATCGAGATAATACTTGTTGTTGTCGGTCTGAACTACCGGATAATTAACCTTCGTGTCACCGATTTTTATATATCCGACCATGTCGTTGTTTTCTTTGAAAAGCGGCAGATACTCCTCAAGCGGTTTGAGGTTCTTGTTGGCAATCCGTATATTATTCCTGACCGGGTCGTCTTTATCGACGTTGTAGCCTATAAGGCCTTCGAGGCGCGCTCGGTCGCGTTCAGCGCGCCATTCATTGAACAAATCCACGCCGAGGGTTGAACCGAAATAAGCGAAGCAGACCAACGCACTCGTAAAAACGATTTTTCGCGCACTTTCTTTTATGCCGTCCCCGCGAATCGGGGTGAGCGAGGTCAAAATCCGGGTAGGGAATATGTTACGCTTTTTTGCCGACGATACAATAACCGGATATTTTACGCAATACACAAGGCAAATCAATGCCGTCAACAAAGCCAGGAAGGCATAAACCGACGGTTCAATCGCTTTCTCGACCGCCAGACGATTAACCGACCCCGTCACTATCATAAACGAAAGCGGTGATGCCGTCGCAAACATGAATCCCAGGTATGCCAACGGATTACGCGCTTTAGACTTCACGTTAAACAGCGAAAACAGTACCAACAAAAACGAAACCGCCAACAATCCCGCCGAGACCGTCATAATCATTTGAATGGTTTCGAGTTGTTTTTCGTCAATGCTCGCAAATTGAAAAACTTCGGGGGCTTGCTCCGGCGAGGTTAACAACTCAAACTTACTGAGTCCGAAACGCTCAATCGTGAACCAGTTCAGAATCGACAATACCACAAACGGGACGAATCCCACAATGGTCAGCAAAAACTTACGGAATGGTGTTTTAGGCTCAACCCACTTTATAAAATCAGAAACCGAACCGCGTTTCTGCGCTTCGTAGACCTTCCCGCGGGAGCCGGGACGTTTATTGTAAGCAGTAGTCATACGTCTACCTCCGTTAAAATTTTATATATCATTGTAAGGGCGTGTCGGCAGGTCGCTTCTCGAACAGCTTGTCTGTCTCCGGCAAATTCAAAATGCTTAACATCATTTTTCTCTCCCGAAAAAACGGCGATGTATACAGTCCCGACAGGTTTTTCGATGCTTCCTCCGTCCGGTCCGGCGATTCCCGTAATTCCCACACCGATGTCGGAGCCGGCAGTCGAACGGATTCCCTGCGCCATGAGTTCTGCGGTTTGACTTGATACCGCACCATGTTCCCGCAGGACTTCTTCGGTGACTTGCGTGTACTTGACCTTCGCGCTGTTTGAATAGGTAACGATGCTCAAATCCAACACCGCAGATGAACCCGGAATCCCCGTAATTGCAGCTGAAACCATTCCTCCGGTGCAACTTTCGGCGAACGCTATTTTGAGTCCCCGCTCACGAAGGATTTCCACTACATCTTGTGCTGCCTGCGTAGAAAACTCCGTAGGAGTTTTCGGAGTTGAAGAGTATATACTCTTTATATTTGTATCCATTTAAGAAGTCCCCTTATGAATTTAAAAAAGTTTCAAAAAAGAAATTACAAAAGTATTACAGTTTTTTCAAGCGAAGTCGCTTATCTTCATATTTTCAATCGATTTGAGAATCAGACCCTCATAATCGAACCGAGATTCGATTAATTCCACGTCCTGAAGCTTCGGGTTCGTTTTAGGGTGCTTCGGTGTGAAGACGGTACAGCAATCCTCATACGGTTCGGAAGAAATATCGAACGTGCCTATTTTCCGCGCTATGCTCACGATTTCAGTCTTGTCCATTCCGATTAACGGACGAAGCACGGGGAGTTCGGCGGCATTATCCGTACAGCCAATCGCCGAGAGGGTCTGGCTCGCGACCTGCCCCAGGCTTTCCCCGGTGATGAGGGCTTTGTATATATTATTCCCGGTTTCCAGTTTTTTACTACACAGAATATTCGCGGCTTTAACCATGCACCGTCGCAGAATAAGCGTCGAATACTCTTCCGGGCAGTTGTTGCGAATCGCCTCTTGAACTTCGGCAAACTCCACGATATGAAGGCGAATGTTTACCAGATAATCCTTCAATTGGCGACACAAGGATTCGACTTTCATGAGGGCGCGTTCGGAGGTATACGGCGGACTGTGAAAATGAACCGCATCGATTCTCACCCCGCGTTTCGCAATCATGTATGCGGCTACGGGGCTGTCGTGTCCTCCGGAAAGCAACAACAATCCCGCCCCGGAACTGCCGACGGGGATTCCCCCCGCCCCGGGGAGTCTCTGCAGATTAAGATACGCGCCCTTATCGCGAATTTCGAGGAGAACCACCACATCCGGGTTGTGAACGTCTACCTGTAAATGGGGATAAGCCTCCAACACTGCGCCGCCTAACTCCCGTTGAATCACGGGGGTATTCATCGGGAAGGTCTTGTCGGAACGTTTTGCTTCCACTTTGAAGGTCTTTGCGTGTTTGAGCGTGCTTTCCAGATACGGCATCCCCTGCTCGACAATCCTGTCGAAGTCCTTTGGTAAAACCGCACACTTTTGAATCGCCCCCAACCCGAAAACTCGTGAAAGACAGACAATCGCCTGTTCCAGGTCGGTTTCCTGTGATTCGGGCGTTATATACAGGGTAGACTGCATTCGCTCATACTTAAACTTTCCGAGGCCTGTGAACGCTTTCTTGACGTTACGAACCAGGATATCCTCGAAAGTCCGTTTGTTCTGTCCTTTCAATGCGATTTCACCGTATTTTGCCATAATTATCTCGTTTATTGATGTGTTGCTTATTTCCATCGTTTTAACCCCTTTTCTAATATATTGAGAAATGTGTCAACTTCATAGACTCTGTTGTGTGCGGCGAAACTCACCCGAATAGCCGTATCTATGTCTTTGTCCGGGATTCCGTGTGCCGCCAAAACCCTGCTCTTCTTCCCGCGGGAACACGCAGAGCCGCTCGAAACGTAAATTCCGTGCTCGGCAAGAAAATGAAGCATTACCTCGCTTTTCACGCCGCAGGAAAAGTTCGTGATTTCGGGAACTGATATATTACCACGAAAATCGCTGTTGATTTTCATGCCGAGGGTGACAAGTCCGTAATCCAACTCACTCGCCAAAACGCCTACATCGGGGTTTCTTTCGACGGCAGTCGCCGCCGCGAACGCCGCAATCAAGGCTGTGGGTTCGGTTCCCGCACGAATTCCCTTTTGCTGTCCTCCCCCGAACAGCATAGGTTCGATTCTCACGCCTTTTTTCACCACCAGACCTCCCAAACCGGGGAATCCGCCGATTTTGTGTGCCGAAATGCTAATCAAATCGCCGTCTGACGGCACTTTCAAGAATCCTTGTGCGGCATCAACATGAACAATACAATCGACGAAACGCGCTTTGATTTCGGCATAAATCTTCGGCGTATTCACCACAAATCCGGTTTCACTACAGACCGCCGTCATGCTGACTAATGCGGTATTTTCGTCAACCATATCAGGCAGGTGATTTAAATCTTCAGGCGGAACACGGACGATTTCATATTGAGGCGAAAGCTGTTCGATTGCGTTATCGACACCGGGATGCTCGATTGCGGTGGTAACAATCTTCGTTTTACCGCGCGGCTTTACCGATTTGATAATCGCCAGATTATTACTCTCGGTCGCACCCGACGTGAAAATCAAGTCGGCGTTGTTGCGTATCGAAAGCGGCAGAATCCGTGACAGAATCGTCGCTTTCGCTTGGGTGATGATTTTCTCGGCTTCAATTCCTCCTTTGTGGAGGGAGGCCGGGTTCGCGAAGTTCTCTCTTATTACCGTATTGAATACGGTAATCGCTTCTTCGCACGGCTTTGCCGAAGCCGCATTATCAAAATAGATTATGCTCACGTTTGAACCCCCGTGCAGTCGTTAAGTTTTTCGAATTTTACAGTCGGGCTGAAATCCATGTTTCTCATTATATCATTATCAAGAGGATTTTGAAAGTATATTTCGAAAAAAAAACGAAAAACTATTATCATTAATTATAAATGAAAGGCATGGCAATAAAAAAATGAATAAATCGATAAATATGTCAAGACGGGGATTCATCAGGCTAATCTCCTTTTTAACAGCGGGAGTAATCGCTTTCGGAATCATGTCATGGGTCTATTATTGGCAGAACGTCATGGCTAAACGACACATCGAAGCGAGTTATCTCCGCTCACTGGAAAGCCTTTCGGTGAGTATAGAAAGCATCAAGACCTCTCTCAACAAGGGGATTTACTCTAACTCTCCGCAGATGTTAGGCGAGATTTCGGGTCGGTTGTCAAGCGATGCTTCTTCGGCGAAGATGTCGCTTTCGCAATTACCCGTGACCGACTTAAACCTCGAAAACACCAACAAATTCCTATCTCAGGTAGGGAACTATGCAAACAGCATATCCAAACGTTTCAGCGATGGTGAGGAACTCACCGCGGAAGACCGCGAAAACCTCAACAAACTCCTCGGACATGCCGAAAGCCTGTCGAATGAGCTGTGGGGGGTCGGAAGCATGGTTTCCGGCGGCCATCTTACCTTTGAAGAAGTCCTGAAACACTCCCTTGAGGCGGGAAACTCCAACCCATATCCCGGACACGTTTCCGACGGATTCTCCAACGTGGAAGGTCTGTTTGAGGATTATCCGTCACTCATATACGACGGGCCTTTTTCCGAGCATCTCTCAAAGCAATCTCCGCGAATGATTGAAGGGCTTGAAGAAATCAGCAGAGAAGAAGCGTCAGAAATCGCACGAAGGGTATCCGGTTCCGACAGTCTGGAATTCGCTAACGATATTGAGGGCAGAATGTCGGCGTACGCTTTCAGCGACGGCAGAGCAACCGTTACAATCACGAAAAACGGCGGACTGTTTTCTCAAATGCTGAAGTATCGGCAAATTTCAGATAAAGCAATCAGCACCGACGAAGCCATCGCATTAGCCGAAGAATATCTCACCTCAATAGGAATGGACAACATGGTTCACACCTATTTCGAGTTGAACGGAGGTATCTGCACAATTAACTTTGCCGGGTATGAAATTGCCGGCGGATTCATCCCCGTGACGGTCTATACCGATATAGTCAAGGTCGGTGTCGCACTTGACGACGGCGAAATCATGTCGTACGACGGTCGCGGATTCATCACCGCACACCACGAACGCAATCACGACGAGCCTGCTTTTTCGGAGGAAGATGCCGCAGAAAAACTTTCACCGCAGTTGACTGTTCAAAGCGCGAAACTCACCGTAATCCCCTCATCGGGAGAGCATGAGCGACTCTGCTGGGAATTCCTGTGCAGGGCAGACAACGGGAATCAAGTTTTAGTCTATATTAACGCAAAAAGCGGGGTGGAAGAACAGATTCTGCTGTTGCGAATCAGCGATAACGGGACACTGGTGATTTAACCAATGTAAGGTAATACCGCAGGGCAAGCCCTGTACCTCTCTCCCTGCGGGCGAGAGAGTCGCCCCAAGGGGCGGGGTATTATATCTTTGCTTCCAATAACTTCCGATTTTGTCGGTGTATAAAAAATCCCCCCTTTGAGAGACTAATCTCAAAAGGGGGGATTAACTTTGAAGATTACTAACAAAGAATACGATGAACTTGTAAAAAGACGTTCGCCTAATACAAAGATTGCAATCACATGGACGAAGGCATTTCTGATTGGCGGGGCTATATGCGCAATCGGTCAGGGGTTCTTGAATTATTATACGTATCTGGGGTTCGGCAAGACCGAATCGGGTGCGTTAACCACTATGACCCTGGTATTCATCAGTGCGATTCTTACCGGTTTCAAGATTTACGAAAAGTTGGCGAAACATGCCGGTGCGGGTTCGCTTGTGCCGATTACCGGGTTCGCTAATTCGGTTGTTTCTCCCGCGTTGGAGTTCAAGACCGAGGGATATATACTCGGTGTGGGGGCGAAAATGTTTACAATAGCCGGTCCGGTTCTCGTTTACGGAATCGTCACGTCGGCTCTGTACGGATTACTTTATTATTTATTTAGATAAGGGGGAGTCATGGCGAAGTTTATAAAAGGCGGAACGATTGAGATGTCGGCTTTCCCGTCGGTAAAATCATATGCGGCGGCGGTCGGAAAAAAAGAAGGTGAAGGCCCGTTGGGCAAACATTTCGATTATATAGGGGAAGATGTGTCGCTCGGCACGGAAAGTTGGGAGAAAGCCGAGAGTGAGCTTCAGCGGCTTGCGTTCACGCTCGCTTTGCAGAAAGGAAAACTCGCCGAGACCGATGTAGACCTCATTTTTGCGGGGGACTTGCTTAATCAGTGTATCGCATCGGGGTATTCGGTTCGTGACTACGATATTCCGTTTATAGGACTGTATGGTGCGTGTTCAACCATGGCGCAATCGTTAGCTATGGCGGCGGTATTCATCGAAAACGGGTTAGGCGGAAATGTCGCCGCAATCACTTCCTCCCACTTTTGCTCGGCAGAACGGCAGTTCCGCTTTCCTGTGAACTACGGCAGTCACCGAACGCCTACTTCACAATGGACCGCAACCGCTGCAGGATGTGCGATTGTCTGTCCGACTATTCTTCCCGAATCCCCCGAAGAATGTGCACCGAAGATTCAAGCGGTAACTTTCGGGAAGGTGAAAGATTACGGGGTCAAAGATGCGAACAATATGGGGGCGGCAATGTCGGGTGCGGCTTATGATGCGATTTCCATGCACCTTTGGAACACCGCGAAGCAAATCGACGATTTCGATTATATCGTAACCGGGGATTTGGGGGCGGTCGGGAGTGAAGTCCTTTACGACTTGTTTGACAAAGACAAAATCAGCCTCAGACGGAAACACAAGGATTGCGGATTAATGCTCTTCGATTTAGAACAGCAGGACGTTCATGCCGGCGGTTCGGGTTGCGGGTGTGCGGCTGGGGTTCTGTGCGGTTATTTCCTGCCGGAATTGGCACGCGGAAACATCAAGAACATTCTGTTCGCGGCTACCGGTGCGTTAATGTCACCGACGATTATTCAGCAAGGGGAGAGTATCCCGGGGATTGCACACGTAGTTCATATAAGCGCGACTTAATCGGCTACTTGTGTCGGTTGTCTGCCGTAGGCAGACGAAACACAGAGCCATTTTGAGCGAGAAAAATCCTAATCGGGCTTTGCCCGATTAGACAAGATTTTTCGAGCGGAGTAATAAATAGAAAGAGCTTTCTAATAAAAAGTCAAGTGATTTTTGAAAATATTATATAGAAATATTTACCAGTCGAATTTGACACAACAAAGCGAAACAGGAACAATTGCAAAAATCACAATGTACTGCTCGGAGTTTAT
>WRKZ01000057.1 GCA_009777835.1 Oscillospiraceae bacterium
TTTATACTGTGGATGAATCCCGAGAATATACTGCGATATAGCCACGAAATTCCATGCCGCAGTCCCCGTCAACCATGAGTTTTTGGCTTCACCGTGGCGAGGAGCGTCTTTTCCGGCAATCATTTGCGCATATACATACGGTTCGGTTCGGTGCAAATGACTGACTTCTTCCCTAAATGCCGGCGCGATTTTAGAATAATACTCGAACGCTTTGTCTCCCCTGCCTATGGATGCTTCAGCACATATAATCCAAGCATTATTATGGCAGAAGATTCCTGCGTTTTCTTTATAACCCGGCGGGTAGGTGGAAATCTCACCATATTCTATATAGTACTTCGTGAATGCCGGATTGTTCAAGACTAATCCGTGGTCGCTGTTAAGATACTTGTCTACCGCATTAAGTGTCATGGTATCACATAATCCTGCTAATACGCCGAATCCCTGCGGCTCAATGAAGATTTTACTCTCCTCACATTCATGGGAACCGAGTTTCTTACCGAAGTCGTCATATGCCCTCAAAAACCAACCTTCACCGCTCGGATTCCCCGAATCAAAGCCGTGTTCATAAATCGCCTTTTTCATAGATTCGATTTCAGAATCTGCACGTTTCGCCTCTGATTCATCCCCCTTAAGTCGGCACATAGCGGCATATTCCGGGGCTATAAAAGCGAACATACAAGCAATCATCACCGATTCGGCAACTTTTCCGTCTTTAGAAGTTGTAGTCTGGAACGGTTGACCCGGCGTATTAGAGAAACAGTTCAAGTTCAAGCAGTCGTTCCAATCCGCTCTGCCGATTAATGGGAGTCCGTGCGGTCCTTTTTTGGTAATAACATGATTGAACGCTCGTTTCATGTGGTCGAGGAGGGTGTCTGCAAGTTCGTCGTTGTTCTCATAAGGAATAACCTCATCTAAAATACCGAAGTCCCCGGTCTCTTTCATATAAGCCGCAACCGAAAGAATCATCCACAGCGGGTCATCGTTGAAGTTAGAACCGACTTCATCGTTACCTTTTTTAGTCAGCGGCTGATACTGATGATATGCCCCCCCATCACGCAGCATAGTTGCCGCAAGGTCAAGAATTCGCTCCCGTGCCCTTGCCGGAATTTGATGCACAAATCCGAGAATATCCTGATTAGAATCACGGAATCCCATTCCTCTGCCGATTCCCGATTCAAAATAAGAAGCCGAGCGGGACATATTAAACGTTACCATGCACTGATACTGATTCCAGATATTCACCATGCGATTGACTTTTTCGTCGGGGGTATCTACGCTGTACTTCGACAGCAACGCTTCCCAATGAGATTTCAACTCATCAAACAATCTGTCTGCTTTCTCGGCGGTATTGCATTTGTCGAGCATTTCGTAGGCTTTACTCTTATTAATGATATTTCTTCGTGAGTAACCGGATTTACCCGAAGTCAGTATTTTATCCCCTTCACTCAAATCAGCGGTGAACTTTTCTTCGGGTTTGTTTTCTACATAACCCAACACGAACACGTAGTCTTTACTTTGACCAGGCTCTAATTCAACCTCTATGAAGTGCGAAGCAATCGGAGACCAACCATCAGCTACCGAATTCGCCGAAGCACCCTTAAACGGAACCTGCGCCTTATCGAATCCGTTGTATAATCCGGTAAAGCTCTCCCGGTCGGTATCGAATCCCGATAGTTTTGTATTCACCGAATAAAAAGCGAAATGGTCACGTCGTTCCTTGTACTCGGTCTTATGAAAAATGGTCGAACCTTCGATTTCCACTTCACCGGTGTTAAAGTTTCGCTGAAAATTCGTCGTATCGTCTTGAGCATCCCACAGACACCACTCAATAAAACTAAACAGCTTAATTTTTTTATACCCGCCGGTTTTATTTGTAAGGGTGACTTTCTGGACTTCACCGTTATAATCCATCGGGACGAAGAACTTAACTTCTGCCGCAATTCCTTTTGAACTGCCTTTAATTATAGTGTAACCCATTCCGTGACGGCACTCATACGAATCCAGTTCTGACTTAACCGGTGACCACCCGGGACTCCAAACGTTACCGTTATCGTTGATATAGAAATATCTCCCCCCCATATCGACCGGGACGTTGTTGTAGCGATAGCGTGTGATTCTCCGAAGACGTGCATCTCTATAGAAGCTATACCCGCCTGCCGTGTTGGAAATCAATGAGAAAAAGCCCTGTGTTCCGAGATAGTTAATCCAGGGGTAAGGTGTCTGCGGCGTTGTGATTACGTATTCCTTGTTTAAGTCATCAAAATGTCCGAATTTCATGTTTTAAGAACCTCCATCATTTTTAATTTGTTTTTACCGGACCTGTGAGCGGGTACTTGAACAGGTCTATTTGAATGAGAATTTAATTATACAGCAACTGCGCCGATATTTCAAGAGTTTTTCGGTAAAATTTACAACTTCGCCATAAATCTCTCTTCGTCCACGATGAAACGCGTGTGTTCCCCTTCCCCGATTTTCTTGAATCCTTCTTCATTTTCCAGTGTTTGAAAAGACTCCACCTTGAACTCAACTTTCCTTCCCGAAACCGCTTCGACTTTAGCAACAGCAGTTATAGTCGCACCTATCGGACTCGCGGCAAGATGCTCGACATTGACCTTCGTACCAACCGAAGTTTGACCGTCACCTACCGTTGATTCCAGACATTTGCAGGCGGCTTTCTCCATAAGCGCAATCATCATCGGCGTGGAAAACACCGGCAATGACCCGCTGGCTACTGCGGCGGCGATATTAGTTTCGTCAACAGTTGTCACTTCTTTCCCGATTTTATTAAGCAGATTATTCATTAATTCCCTCCAATTTTATACATTCTCTTTCGTTGCGTCTCAATATTATCACAATAAATCTAAAAAGTCAAGGGGTCTTGACTTTTTGTCGAAATTATGATAAAATATTTCGAACCCCTCTTGACAAATCAGAATCAATCTGATATGATGATACTGTATTACTACAGTCGGTACAGTTTGAAATTACTACTAAAAACTAATGAATGACGTGGAAAAATCATGAACAACACACCGAAAACATACCCCCAAATAGCTGCTGTAATCCCGTCTCTTGACCCTGACCGTAAACTGCGTGAGACCCTCGACAGTTTGATTGAAGTCGGGTTTCGGCATATAATCGTCGTAAATGATGGAAGCAGCAAGGAAAATCTCAAATATTTCCCTGAAAATAACGATGTGGTTAACGTCCTTCACCACGAAAAGAATCTGGGAAAAGGCGCGGCACTTAAAAATGCGTTCGCTTACATCCGCGAGAATTTACCTGACATAAAATCCATCGTAACGGTTGATGGTGACGGACAGCACAGGAGTCAAGACGCGCTCAAGGTAGCCCTCAACACTCACGAAAAGGGTATCGTTTCATTGGGAGGCAGGGACTTCAGCCAACCTCACGTTCCTACCCGCAGTAAAATAGGAAATAAATCAACCTCGCTTGCTTTTTTAATACTGTTCGGACTGAAAATCAACGACACCCAAACCGGGCTTCGTGCGTTTCCGCATACTTTACTTGAACAGCTTTGTATGGTTGAAGGCGAACGGTTTGAGTATGAAACAAATCAGTTACTCGAATTCAAGAAGTTCCGCGTGAAATATGAGCAGGTTATAATCGAGACCGTTTACTCACAAGATGCCGATGCACCGCATACCTCTCACTTTCGGACTTTTTACGATGCTTTTCGGATTTTCAAGGTGATTTTCAAATTCGTGATGTCATCTGTGCTTGCGCTGTTCCTCGACGTAGTATTATTTACCCTAATCGTCTTTTTAGCCGATATAATCTACGGGAAAGAGGCGGTAAACAATTCGGTCTTGTTCCATGCCGGGGAAGCGTTTAAGGTCAAAACCGTATGGCTGATTGCTTTCGTTCCGGCGAGACTGGTATCGTCATTCGTGAACTATTTAATCAATCTGAAGGTGGTATTCGCCAACAAAAATAAACGGATTGCCCCGGGGGCGATTTATCGCTATTATACTCTTGCGGCTTGTATTCTCATTCTGACGATGATTGTCTTCAACGTCACAGCAGAGCTCTTGGGGATAAGGGGTGCTTTTCTGGGTACATTGCTGAACGTCGCAATTCAAGGACTCATTTTCTTCGCGAGTTTCAGATTCCAACATAACTGGGTTTATAAATCCAAACAAGAAAATCCACGATAACCCAAAGTTTGAATAATAGCTCACGGGTCGGTGGCTTCGCCGCCGAGCAGGTGAGCTTGACAGGCTTATCCATAGAGGCTTTGTGTCTCGTAAAGGTATGGTCATAAACATGAAAATCAAGAAAGGATACGCCGCCATGCCATGGTTTTCGCCGAAAACCAACCAAAAACATAGCGGTACAAAATTATGAACAATCTGTGGCATGATATTGATTCTTCGCGAATCAGTGCGCATGACTTTTTAGCGGTGATTGAAATACCGAAAGGCAGCAAAACCAAGTACGAACTCGACAAGAAGAGCGGGAATCTCATTCTCGACCGTATTCTGTACACATCGACACATTATCCGTCGAATTACGGGTTTATTCCCAAGACTTATGCCGAAGACAATGACCCGTTGGACGTACTGGTGCTCTGCAATGAACCGATTTTTCCTATGGTTCTGGTTCATTGCTATCCGATTGGCGTAATTAAAATGGTCGATAACTTCAGCCGTGACGAGAAAATCATTGCAATTCCTCATGGTGATCCGACTTTTAACAAATACACCAACATCAATGACCTACCTACCCACATCTTTAACGAGATGGAGCATTTCTTCACGGTGTATAAGCAACTGGAAGGGAAAAACACGGCGGTCAATGAAATCCAGGGGCAGAAAGCGGCTGTAAGCGTAATTCAACAGTCAATTGAGAATTACAAGGCTAAATTCGAAAATCAGTGATTTTCTCAACCCATTCCCCTTTCTGCATAAACACCACGCACTCGGAAATCCTATTCGCTTGCTGAATATTATGCGGTGAAATAACGATTGTCATTTGCTTTTTAAGTCTCATGAGCGAACCTTCGATTTTCGCCGTCGAAATAGGGTCAAGCCCGGAACATGCCCGGTCTATGAGCAGAACATCGGGTTCAAGTGCAAGGATTCTTGCAATACACATACGTTGCTGTTGCCCCCCCGACAAACTCGCGGCAGGGAAGTTTAATCTATTTTTGACTTCATCCCATAATGCCGCTTGCCGTAACGACATTTCCACAATCTCTGGAATTCGTTGTTTTCTTTTGACGTGGAGCAGTCGAAGTCCGTATGAAACGTTATCGAAAATCGACATAGGCAACGGGGTAGGAACTTCAAAAACCATCCCCACCCTTCGTCGAAGTGCGGTAACGCTTACTTTCGGTGCAAAAATACTTTTTCCGTCAATTAAAATATCGCCGCTGTATCGTGCCTCATTGTTCAAATCACAAAAGCGATTAAGGCAACAGAGCAGCGTAGTTGTCCCGGAATTCGCCGGTCCGAAAATCGATGTAATCTTATTTGCCTCGATATTCAAATTAAAATTGCGAATTACCCGGTTCTTTCCGTAAAAGAAGTTGAAGTCTTTTATTTCTATTTTGTTCATCTCCCTACCCTTTTAAAAAGACGTTCTATCAGCGTATTCGCAACTACGTTAATAAAGAAAACCGTTATAATCAGTAATGCTGCCGTGCCGAACGCCCTTTCCGGTGATATTCCCTCGGTTGCAAGCAGATAGAAGTGAACCGCCATCGTTCTTCCGGAAGATAAGAGCGAGTCCGGCATACCTAACACCGAACCTGCTGTCAGAATGAGTGCCGCTGTTTCCGAAACGCATCTTCCTATCGCCAGAATGACCCCGATTGCAATTCCGCGAACGGCGGACGGAATTACCGTTAATCGAATCGTTTGCCATTTCGTTGCCCCTAATGAGTAACTGACTTCCTTGTAGGTTTTCGGAACTGATGAAATCGCCACCTCAGATGTTCGTATAATCGTGGGAAGAATCATAATTGCGAGGGTTAATGACCCCGACAGAATCGACCAGCCGAGATTCAGCTTAACCACGAAAAATATAAATCCGAATAATCCGTATACAATCGACGGAATACCCGCAAGCGACTCTGCCGAAAACCGAACCGCACGAGTGATTATACCTCCTTTCGTATATTCGGCGAGGTAAAACGCCGTTCCGATTCCGAACGGCATGGCAATTAACACTGCCGGTACAGTCACTAAGAACGTGCCTGCTATGGGAGAAGCGATTCCCCCTTCCCTGCCCATTTTTTCAGGCATTTGCGTAAGAAAACTCCAACTGATTGCAGGGAGTCCTTTAAACAGGATAAAAGCCACAATGGAGGTAAGTACACCGAACATTCCCAGCGAAGCAATCCAAACGACTGTTTTCGCGATTTTTTCGCTTATATTTAAATTCATTCTATCATATCACCCCGATTCGTAAGATGCTGTGCGATTATATTAAGGAGCATAATGATTATAAACAGCACGATTCCCGTAGCGAAGAGTGCTTGTCGGTGCACCCCTGTTGCATAACCCATTTCGAGTCCTATGTTAGCGGTAAGCGTTCTCACCGGGGAAAGAATTGACTCCGGCAGAGCAGTTGCATTACCGAGTATCATAATTACCGCCATAGTCTCACCGAGCGCACGACCAAGACCCAGAATCACCCCGGCGACTATTCCCGATTTAGCGGCGGGGAGTTGAACCGCAAGAATCGTTTGCCAATGTGTCATGCCGAGTGCCAAAGCCCCTTCTTTATATGTATGCGAAAGGGATACAATCGCAACCTCCGAAATCGAGATAATCGTAGGAAGCATCATAATACCGAGAACAATCGAACCCGCAAGAATACTCAACCCCGGTCCGCCAAAGTAATTTCTTATGAAAGGCACTACGAACATAATCCCCCAAAATCCGTAAACGACCGAAGGAATCCCCGCAAGTAATTGAATCGCAGGACGGAAAATCTTTCTCACTATTCCGGGTGCGAATTCTGCCATAAAGATACTGCAACAAATTCCAACAGGGATTCCGATTAACGCGGCACCGAATGTTACAGCGAGCGAACCCGCAATCATAGCCCCTATTCCGAATTGACCGCGGGTTGGTTCCCAAGTCGTACCAAAGAGGAAATCACGCAATCCTACATCTGCAATCAAAGGAAACCCCTGCATGAAGATGAATCCGGTAATAACCGCTAAAACCGAAATCGATGTGAGTGCAAAAATAAGGAACACGCACCCGGACAGCTTCTCTCTCAGAACTTCACCTGCTTTCTAATTTATCATTTCGATTATTGCAAGTCTTGTAGTCATGGAAGCAAGTTCCGTGACTACTCCCGCCATCAATGACAGTGAACAGCGGCAACCGGAACAAGACTTTCATTAACGAGAATTTCCCTGCCATCTTCCGACAAGATGAAATTTATAAAATCGTTTATTGCATTGGAGTCGGAATATGAGATTTGCGGATTCAAAACAAGCAAAAACTCTCGATACAAACGATAAACTCCTTTGTTTACGTTTTCGAGTGTTGGGGCAACCCCGTCGAGTTGCAGTCCTCTTACTGTATCATCGACCATTCCCAACGAAATGAATCCGAGCGCGTTGAGGTCTCCCGAAACCATCGCTTTGATTGCTCCGTTAGAGTTCAACACCATGCTTTCAGCAGTTATTGTCAGAACAATTTCTTCGCCTTCTTCGTTAGTGAAAGTCATGATTTCCTCTTCGAAGACCATGCGTGTCCCCGAACCGGCTTCCCTCGTGAAAAGATGAAACGCCCTACCGGATTCACCGCCGACTTCGCCCCAATCAGTGATTTTTCCACTATAAATCCCACGAACCTGTTCGATACTCAATCGGTCAACGGGATTATCTTTGTGCGTAATCAATACTAATCCGTCACGTGCTATTACGATGTAATCGAGTTTTTCTGCCTCGTCCGGTTTGAGTGCGCGGGAAGACATTCCTATATCGGCAGTGCCATCGATTACCGCTTTGATTCCATTCGATGAACCGCCGCCCTGGACATTGACCGTTACCGACATGAACTTTTTCTCATACTCTTCCGAAATCAATCCTATATAAGGCTGAACCGAAGTTGAGCCTGCGATTGTAATTCGTGTTTTAGCTATTTTACTATTATTGCCATCAACAGACAGGGTAAAAAAAACTGCCGATGAAACTATAATCAAAATCGCTGTCCACCTCCATCGGCGGCGAGCGTTTGGCTTTGCCAAATGCAAACAAGATTTGCTATATAATATCAGCCGAACCTCCCGACTATATAGTCTTCGCAGCGTTTGTCTTTCGGTGACGAGAACAATTCCTTTGTGGAGGCGTATTCGACCAATTGTGCGACACCTTCCGATAACATCATAAATGCCGACATATCCGAAATGCGTGCTGCTTGTTCCATATTATGCGTTACTATTATGATTGTATACCTCTTTGCGAGTCTGCACATCAAATCTTCAATTCGCAGGGTTGATTCCGGGTCGAGAGCACTGCAGGACTCATCAAACAGTATAACTTCCGGATTGACCGCAAGAGCCCGCGCTATGCAAAGTCGTTGGCCTGCTCCCGCTGAAAGTGCGAGAGCAGGTTTTCCGAGGATGTCCTTAACTTCATCCCATAAAGCGGCTTGAGACAGACTATGTTCGCAGATTTCCTGTAAATCGGATTTCTTTTTGATTCCGTGATGCCTCGGCCCGATGATAACATTTTCGTATATACTCATAGGGAAGACGTTGGGTTTCTGAAAAACCATTCCGACCCGTTTTCGCAGCGACACAACGTCGGTAGATAAGGAATAAATTGAGTCACCGTCAATGAACGCTTCTCCCTCCACTCTTGCGTGAGGGATAAGGTCGTTAGTCCGATTAAACATCCGCAAAAGCGAAGACTTTCCGCAACCGGAAGGCCCGATAATCGCAGTAATCGAACATTTCGGGATTTTTATGGTGATATCCTTCAACACATGGACGCTTCCGTAATAGAGATTGAGTTTGTTCGTAGTTATCTTCGATTTAATGTAAGGTAACACCACAGGGCAAACCCTACCCTCCTCGCCCCCCGGGGGGGGGAGGGGGCGCACAGGGCGGGGGGTTTTACACTTTCCTTCTTTAAACATC
>WRKZ01000058.1 GCA_009777835.1 Oscillospiraceae bacterium
GGAAGACCGCCAGTCCACGACCGGGACGGGGTGGAATGTCGGACAGGGCAATCGTCCGAAGTCGAGTGTGACTTGGTACGATGCGCAGCTATTCTGTGCAAGACTTTACACGCTGACGGGCAAGAAATATCGTTTAGCGACCGAGGCTGAGTGGGAGTTCGCTGCAAAAGGCGGCAGAAACGGCGACCATACTCTGCGATATGCGGGGAGCAACTCCCGAGGTGCAGTTGCCACGACTTCTGTGACGGACGTTAAGACTTTAGCCCCGAACAGCTTAGGAATCTACGATATGTCCGGTAACATCGAGGAATGGACTTGGAATAGTTGGAGCGGCACTCACAGTGGCGGAACGAATCCGACAGGTCCGGCAGGGAGTCTACACACACAGAAGGCACGGCGCGGCGGCGCAGGGAGTGACGATGACATCTACACCCAATTGGCTTCCCGCAGAATCCGCTCGATTGACGGTGCAGATGGTTCATTGGGATTCCGTATAGCACTTTCAGAGGATATGAACACAGTTCCGGCAGGAATGATTGAACCGCGGAACATTCGACCCCCTGCAAATGACGATACACAAGTTGCGAATAGCTACCGTGACCCGCGGTGGGTAACCGGTGACTCGGAAGTTTGGAGCGGCGGCTCGTTTACGAGTTCAAACCTGAAGCTCTGGGACAGCGGCGAATACTCATTCTCACCGCCCGCTTTCGGCGGATTTACCCCACAGCCTACAACCGGACAGTGGTACACCGTAAACAACCTCGTGTTGATTCTCGTCCCGAATTCCGGTGCACGGGTGACGATTCCGTACATCTTTATGGATAACTCTACGCTGTCGGTAATCAGTGATGCGGGAACGGGCATGAACTCTCCTTTCGGCAGACTCGAGAAAATCGCCGAAACCCGAACGGGAACGGCAGTCGCAAAGCCGAACATCTCGAATATGCAAACCCCGCAACAGTTGGCGAACGCTGCAACGCAAGACCACGCACTCTACAACATGGATAACATTCCGCAGGATGCCTGCGGAAAAGACCAACGGCTTCTCGAAGGGGCGAATCATGGTTGGTGGCTCGATGGTTCGAAAATGGGCGGAACGCATAGATACCGCAAAGACATTGACAATGATGAGTTCCGGTTTGTGGTTTATAATACCACAGCCCAAGGAGTATCTACGACAATCCTCGCTAATGGGGACTGGTTTACCGTCAACGATGTCTTTCTGCGTGTCACCCACCCGAACGGCTATACCGCCGATTATCTGTATGCGATTACCGCCGATGGACAGACGATGTATCATGTTTCATTCCAGGCGTATGAACGCGGCGATTTCCGTTCTTTCGACAGGACTCCCAACGCTAATGTCGAGAACCACACTAACGAGATAGCGAAAGGGCAAGCCCAGTCTATTTACGGTTCTAGCTTTGTGAGTAATGGCTATTCGACCTTCAGGCTTTCGGAAAATCCGCCGCCGCCCTGTCCCGGCGGTTGCGGACAGAACATCTACGACTGCACCTGCCCTGTTTTCGGGATTCCGCAGGACGGAAGTACCACCACCACTGCTACTGCGACTACATCTGATGCAACTTCCGTAAGCACAACCTCACCTGTTTCGACTTCGGCAACTTCTGTAAGTGTGACTTCGGCGACTTCTGACGGTACGAGCGTGCCTACGTCATCTCAGTCATCTCAAACAGCGACTGCCACTACTTCGGTGACGACAACATCCCCTGCAACAACTACGAGTCCAAGTTCGAATTCGGTAACTTCCGTAACTTCCGGAAGCTCGTCAACTTCTGTAAGTACGACTTCTGCAACTTCATCTACTTCTGTTAGTGCGACAACG
Source organism: Oscillospiraceae bacterium (assembly GCA_009777835.1). Lineage (GTDB taxonomy): Bacteria > Bacillota > Clostridia > Oscillospirales > Ruminococcaceae > Ruminiclostridium_E. The sequence continues at coordinate 1,847 of WRKZ01000058.1, forward strand.
GCGATTTCTGTAAGTTCTTCAAGTCAGTCAACGACGCTCACTTCCGGGACTTCAGTAACTTCTGCAATTTCAACATCTTCTGCAACCTCGCCAAGCGCGACTTCGGTTACATCGGATTCGCTTGACGAGACATCACAGACAACAACATCGACCTCTGTAGATTTAAAAGTCCCCGGCGACGTTGACTTAAACGGAACAGTTACCATCGCAGATGCTCTCGAAATCCTCAAGTATCTGGCGGGAATGAGCAGTCGAATTGATGATGGTGAGGATTCACTGAACAACTCGCTGATTTTACAGTCAAGCATAATTGCGAATAAACCTGCAATCGGTGACGTGCTTGAAATACTCAAGAAATTGGCAAAAATGAATAACGCAATCGATAACCCACCGCTGTAAAAGCCGAAAAACCAACTCCCCCGAATCATACCGGGGGAGTTGATTTGCTTTCATTCGATTATGAATCGCTGTTCTACGGTAAATCCGTGCTCTTTGTCGTTGACCCCTTCAAGTGTGACGATTATCGCCAACTTGTATTCACCGGGGGGGAGTTGGTCGCCGTGGGCGAAGTTTTCGAATGAGTCCCGGTTGATTATACGTGAACCCGGTGTCGTCATTGAGCGCGGGTTAATTCTACGCCATCTTTGCGGAACAGCTTCATCAGTGAAATCTATTTTGGTGTTCATGTGCTTCCAGTTATCGCCTTCTCTTACGAACAGCATGGCTTCCTCATGTTGCAAGTTTCATATCGCTCCTGTTCACGAACACACACGACAATCCCCACGGATGGATTTCATCGATATACAATTCAGGTAAACGCGCTGACGTTTCTGCCGTCATGATTTTCGAAAACGGAGTCCACATGGTCGGGTAACGGATATTCTCGGTTTGAACGTAAACCATTCCGTCTTCTTTTGATACGGCATAGTAAACCGGTTCTCCTTCCACGGATTCATCGATATATACGAATAAATAAGCATCAATATGCGCGGGAACGGGTTCGTTAAGATTATTATCTTCAACTGATAATATTAGGGTGTCACCTTCATGGGCGAGAATTATAAATTCATCGTCGAACCACAGTTTCAATGCCGCGTGGATTTCATCGAAGCTTAAAGGCCCGTCTATCGGGGGTGTATTTTTAATCGGCAGGAATTCATGTTCCGATACGGGGTGGTCATAGCGACGAATCGCGGGTTTCAAGTTCTTCATACCATCTACCGTTAAAATGTTCGCACTAAACGAACCCGATGTAACCCTCAGCTCATCAAACGGGGTAAAATCGTGCAGGGTATTCACCAATGACACACCAACCAGAGCGACATGGTCGGGATAATCATCGATACCCGACGATAAGACTAACACGAACGTGGTTTTTCCCGAGTCATGCAAGATAACTTCGCCGTCTACAGTCTCGACACCGTTATTTTCGTAGTAGGATTCGATAACAGTCACCCCTTCAATGTTGTTGAGTTTCGCCCATTTGTCAAAAACGGCTTCGATGGAGTTTTCCACAGTGAAAATAAGGTAGTCGCTTTCGTCGGCAGGGTAAAACTTTATGTCTCTGTAGGCGGGGTCGGTGTTCAATCCATCTTTATCACCGTTATCGGGTTGCTCAATTGAATTAGTTGTCTCAATTGAATTAGTTGTGTCGGATTCATTTGCAGGGGAAATCCCTCCTTGATTTGGGTTAAGCATATTCGGTATGAGGAACACCCCCGCCGCTATAATCACGAATGATGCTAATGCTGCAGTCAGCCCTAAAATATTTGCGCGCATAAAATCACGCTCCCTTCTTATTAAATTGTTTTCGATTTTTCGTAAGATACGTCTTTCGGACGTTTCGCTCGGTTCGATTTTGCCGAGCATTTTCGCGATTTTGCTGTCTTCTCGGTTTGAATCTTGATTATTTTGGCTATTCAAACTATTCATAGAAGTCACCTAACCTTTCTCTTAATAGATTTTTTGCCTTCAGGAGATTATTGCGAACGGTTGACTGCGGTTTCTTCAACATTTTAGAAATCTCGGCAGAATCATACCCTTCAAAATAATACATATAGATAACCGTTTTGTATTTTTCGGGCAGTTCCATCACCGCTACGGCAACTGCATCGTTTCGAATGAACGCTTCAAAAGGTTCTTCTGTTGAAGCGAAGATTTGTTCGAATTCGTTTTCGCTATCGGAACGATTGCGCCGCCATGATTGCTTAAGTCCGTCTTTGCAGACGTTCGTTGCTGTGCGAATCAGCCACGCTTTTTCGTGTTCATCACTCTTGAATGACGGGTTTCGCTTAATCAGCTTAACGAACGTATCGGCGACCGCATCTTCAGTGTCGGGAACGTTTTTCATGTAGGTGTAACACACCCGAAACACCGTTTTCATGTGTCGCGTATAGATTTCCGAATGAAGTGAGTTTAGATTTGACATGTCTTGAAAATCCCCCCTTCTGATACTAATACGATTTAGAAATCGAAAGCGTCCGAAAAATCGTAAAAAATTTTTTTTATTTTTTGAAAATTTCTTGCAACTTTTTTATTCTGAAGATTGTGTTATATATATAAGGGCTAAACGAATGCCGATTTCATACTAATAATTAAGGAGGATTTATCCAAATGAAAAAGAGATTTCTATCAATGCTATTAGCGTTAGCGATGCTAATAGCAGCTACAGCCTGCAATCCGCAGGAACGCGAACGTGTCCAAGATGTCGAAGACGATGATTATTCACGGGTTTATAAGATGATTGCCGCATTGTCTTCCGGTAACGAATCCGAAGAAAAAGAGACTTCATATTTCAGAGACGACGGCGGAAGAATAGGGGAGAGGCTTGAATTCGCATCCGACGAGTCTTCGTCTTTCAGTGCGCTTACAAGTAGTGCTGCCGGGGAAAGGGATTCGTTTTCGGGGGCGAATTATTCCAATACGAACAACCAGGTTGAAGGGGTTCAAGAGAGTGACATAGTCAAGACCGACGGAAATTACATCTTCATTGCTTCGCGTTCGTCATCTGTCATGTCTCCCAATGGTGAGTATGCTTTCACTGAGGGAAGAGTCAGCGTGATTAAAGCTAACGACGGAAACATGGAGACGTTCGCTCAAATCAAATTAGATAACGCAGAGCCGCGGGAGTTACTCCTTTATAATGGCAAGCTGATTATCATCAGCGAAAGAAATGAGTTTTTAGAGGCTAGTCTTACGGGCAGGCAGATATGGTCATCGTGGTATGGCGGTTGGTCGAAAAGTGATGTCATCGTGACAGTCTACGACATTAACGGCGATTTCAGTGCACCGCTTTCCTCTTACTCACAGGACGGGTACTATACTTCGTCCCGCATGATTGACAACAATATTTATCTTATCACGAACTTCAATCCCCCATTATACGGTGAGTTTGACGAAGATGAGCTGGATTGCTACATCCCCTCGTTTGGGGTTAACGGCGCGCAGCGATTCGTTCCTGCCAATGCTATTATTTTACCCGAAAAATTGGATTATGTCCAGTATGCGGTAATCGGCGGACTCGATGTGAATAAATCCGATATGTCGGTTTCGGTCAAGGCAAATCTCGGTGCGGCGAATCTCGTGTATTCCTCACTCGACAATATTTATGCAATCGGCTATTCGTATGAGCAAACCGTCGCTTGGTACGGCGAAACTTATACGGTCATCGACAAGTTTTCGATTAACAAAGGTATGGTCGAGTTCGTTGATTCAGCGAAACTTAAAGGTTCGGCGAACAACCAGTTTCATTTTGATGAGCATAAAGGCACGCTCCGCGTAGTCACCGAAGTCTGGGGCTGGGAGGGTGGAGTTACGCCTTCAGACCCACCGAAAGAACCTGAAATGCCGGAAACGCCTCAATACATTTCCGAATATCCTGAATATCCCGAATATCCCGGCGGTTATCCTGATTTCCCGGATACCGAAGAAGGTCAAAGAGAGTACGAGGAGTGGCAATGGGCATATGATGAGTGGAATCGGGAAACTCATGAAGAATGGAGCAAGAAATACGAAGAGTGGAATCGCCAATACAATCAATGGTTTGAGCAATACTATAATCAGGAAGAATGGGATGCGTACTATGATGCTATCCAAAAATGGTCGGAAGGTTGGGGGCTTCAAGGGGCAACATTGTTCACGCTCGATTCAGACATGAATGTTCTTGCGCAAATCCACGGAATCGGCAAGGGTGAAAACGTGCAGTCCGTGAGATTTATGGGTGATATCGGTTATATCGTGACGTTTATGAACACCGACCCTCTCTTCTCGTTTGATTTAAGTGACCCGCGTAATCCCGTGCAGTTAGATGAGTTGAAAATCCCCGGATTTTCCCGCTATATGCACCCGTGGAATAATGGACTCCTTCTTGGTATGGGGGTGGAAGCCGAGGAAGAATTCGGGATGAGAACCGGACTTAAACTCTCAATGTTTGATGTTTCTGATAACGAAAACCTTTCTGAACGTCATGTGTATGTAATCGGCGATAGCGCAAGTGAAATCACCGACAACGAAGTGCGTTGGGGTAGGAACTCGTGGTATAGTAGTCCTGTTGAGTGGGAGCATAAGGCAGCCCTCGTTTCACCGGAAAAAAATATAATCGGATACCCTTATTCGTACTCCTTCACCCGGAATAACGTTTATATCAATGAATCGTATTACGCAATTTTCTCTTATGACGAAAACGGATTTAAGCTGATAGGCGAAATCAAAATCCCCAACGATTCATACGGTTATAGCTACAACGAATTCAGCCGAGGACTGTATATCGGAGATTACGTTTATGCGATTTCCAATGATTTGATTGTTTCCGCCGCATTAAACGGCGATTCTATTGTTGAAGTTCAGCGATTAAGCTTATAATATTGCTCCGCAATGAAAGTCTTGACGCTTGACTTGTCCTCCTATTTTTGCAATCCCCCTCGGAATCTGATTTCGGGGGGGAATTGTTAAATTTTTTTTAGCCCTTGCATTTAATCCGATACTGTGATATAATATTAATCTGTAATTTAATTTGTATTTGATTGTGAAGGAAAAAGATTGGTATGCTTGAAAATAATATAATGGCTTTTCTCGAAAGGAATCCCGACCTTTTTAAGGAGATGGGGAATATAGGAATGGGTCATGCTTGTACGGCGGTCTCGCACCTGCTCGGAATCAAGGTGAACCGTTCAATCCCTGCTGTTTGGTCGCTCACACGGCAGGAGGCGGCTGAGTTTCTCATGCTTTTTGAGGGTGGCTCAATCGGTGTAAAGCTGTCCCTGCATGAAGATATAAGCGGTTCAATCTTACATATCATCAGCTTGCCGTTCGCTGCTAAATTGATTGATAAGTTCTTCTCGAAAGAGATAAAGTCGCTTGATGATGTTGATGAAATCTCCATGTCGGCAGTCCAGGAAATCACCAACATTACGACGGGTTCGTTCGTGAATTCCCTTTCTTCCATGACGGGGTTGTTTATTGATATATCGACACCTAAGTTCTGCACGGATTTGAAAGCCGAAGTCCTTGAAACCGCCCCGGAAAAACTCCTTATGGTAGAGAATCGATTTTTGCTTGATGCGGGGAGTATCAGCAGTGAGTTGATTTTCATGCCGAATCAAGATTCGTTGGGGGTAATCGCCGAGAAACTTTGCCAAAGATACGGATTCGAGATTCCGCTTAATTATTAGAGATGCCTATTAAATTTTCGAAAGGACGAATACAGTAATATATGGGAACACAATTCTTCTGGTTTTATGATATACTTCTGATAGGGGTTTTCGTGGCGATAATTTACAGGAGTACGCGCCGGGGTTTTGCTTCGGGGGTTGTAAGTCTCGCCGGGTTATTGCTTGCGTTTGTGGTTGCGCTTGGATTAAGCGCACCGATTGCTGATTCAATCTATAATAACTGGGTTCGACCCGGGGTCATCGAAAAAATAACCTACGAGAACTCATCTAATCAAAACGGCACAGTGAACGATGCTTTTTCAGCATTACGCAATACCGATATGTCGAAAGCAATTATTTCCGGGAAGACGATGGAAGAGTTTAAAGCCGGCATGGTTGTCGATGCCGCAGGGAAAACATCACTCGACTTGACGGCGGTGGATTTAAGCCGAACGGGGTTATATGACGGTGATTTAGGCTTTTTCGGGATTGATGCTAAAAAAGACTTTGCCGAATCTGACTCCTTGAATCTGGGCAGGGTTGACATAAACGTTTCTAAATTAGCGGTGAATGAGCTTGAGGACATTATATTATCTCGCGCGGTTTCGATGAAGATTGCCGAGAAGTCGGTTGCTAATCATGAACAGCTCAATCAAATTTTAGATGATACCGTTCCCGGATTCTCTAAAATCGTAACCGGGAGCGTGGATTTAGTTTCGTCATTGTTGATTAATATAATAAACAGCGAATCCGACAGTTTGGAATCGGCGGTAAGCGATACTTTAGTCAAACCGGTAATTATCATTCCGGTCAGAACATTGATTTTCGCATGTATCTTTGCCGTAATCAGTGTTATTGTTTCTTTTGTGGCACGGGCATTGCGGCTTGTAAGGGGTATTCCTGCAATAGGGCGACTTAACTCGTTTCTGGGCGGACTCCTGGGGGCGGCGCAGGCGGTTGTCGTGATTTTCATAATATGTATAGGGGTACGGATTATAATTTCGCTGACTTCAAACAATCTGATTTTCTTGAATACCTTGACCATCGATGAGACCGGTATTTTCAGACATGTGTACGGGCTTAATTTTCTTAATTTTTAACAGACTTCTTGTGAATTTCTCAAGAAGTCTAATACCCGGAAAGGAAACCTATTATAATGAAATGCAATAGATGCAAGAAAAGAATAGCGGTCGTTTTTATAACGACCATGCAAGGAAACGAAAAGCATAACGAAGGTTTGTGTCTCGTATGTGCTAAAGAGTTGGGGGTTCCGCAGGTCAGCGAGTATATGAAGCAAATGGGACTCACCGAAGATGACATAGAAGAAGGGTACAAGATGCTTTTCGGGGACGGAGACGAGGATGATTTCTTCGAGGACGATGAAGAAGATGAGGGCATAGATGCTTTCAAAGCGGGTGGAGCCGGGACTATGCCTAAATTCCTGCAGAATCTCTTTAGAGATACGGGGTTGGGTTCCGGTTCGGGTAGTAACGCCCTGCCCGGACTTACTGCTGTCAGCGGGGGTTCCTCGAGAGACCGGGACAAATCGACTAAAGAAAAGAAAGTAAAAAAATCGAA
>WRKZ01000059.1 GCA_009777835.1 Oscillospiraceae bacterium
GGCGGGCGAGCGTTTGCGTTTGGCTTTGCAAAATGCAAACAAGATTTATAAAGAATCGCAATTTTGAGGAATTGACGGTTCAGACCTCCTATTGTGTTTTTTCAACACGACAGGGGGCGATTCAGCGTTCGCCGATTTTGAATCGGCGTTTTTTTTTTTTGAATGTTTTTGTGATTGACTTGACAACAACTTGATTTTATAATATAATATAAGTCACTTAAAAATCAGGCAAGAAAAAATAGTAAGAAAGGGCGGCATGCTCATAAATGAACGGTAGATTTGGAGAATTCGGGGGGCAGTATATCCCCGAAACACTTATGAACGAACTCCATGCGTTGGAGAAAGCGTATGACTTCTATAAAAACGACGATGATTTCAAGAATGAGTTTCTGCGGTTGCTCCGCGAATATGCGGGTCGTCCGTCTCTGCTTTACTTCGCCGAAAAAATGACGGCAGATTTAGGCGGGGGGAAGATTTATCTCAAACGCGAAGATTTGAATCATACCGGCTCACATAAAATCAACAACGTACTCGGCCAGTGTCTTCTCGCAAAGAAAATGGGGAAAACCCGTATAATCGCAGAGACCGGGGCGGGACAGCATGGGGTCGCAACCGCGACCGCTTCGGCGTTGCTCGGTCTTGAATGTGAGATTTTCATGGGGAAAGAAGACGTTGCGCGGCAATCCTTGAACGTATACCGCATGGAATTGCTCGGCGCGAAGGTCAATTCGGTTACAAGCGGAACAATGACACTCAAGGATGCAGTTAACGAAACCATGCGGGAATGGACGCGTCGGGTTGACGATACCCACTACGCGCTCGGTTCGGTGGTGGGACCGCACCCGTTTCCGCAGATTGTTGCCGATTTGCAGTGCGTAATCGGGAAAGAAGCGCGGGAACAAATCCTGGAACTGGAAGGCAAACTCCCGTCGGCGGTGGTGGCTTGTGTCGGCGGAGGAAGTAATGCAATCGGGATTTTCAAGGGATTTATCGAGGATTCCGGTGTTAGATTAATCGGTGCGGAAGCAGCAGGGAAAGGCGTAGACACCTCCGAACACGCCGCAACGATAACCAAAGGCGAAAAGGGGATTTTCCACGGAATGAAATCCTACTTCTGCCAGGACGAAAACGGTCAAATCGCACCGGTATATTCTATATCGGCAGGACTGGACTATCCGGGAATCGGGCCCGAACACAGCTACCTCAACGACTGTAAACGTGCCGAATACGTCCCGATTACCGATGATGAAGCTATTTCCGGGTTTGAATACCTTTCCCGCACCGAGGGAATTATCCCCGCTATAGAATCGGCTCATGCGGTTGCCCACGCAATCAAAATCGCTAAAGAATTCTCACCGAATGAGTCGCTTATAGTCTGCCTTTCGGGAAGAGGGGACAAAGACGTTGCCGCAATTGCACGGGCGCGCGGTTGGAACGTGTATGAATAAGGTAGAATATGTATAAAAGGAGCAACTCAAATGAGTAGAATATCAAACGCTTTTAAGAACGGCAAGGCGTTCATCGCCTTTTTGACAGGGGGTGACCCCGGTCTCGATAAATCGGCAGAGTTCATTCTCGAACTTGAACGTGCGGGAACAGATATAATTGAGATAGGGATTCCTTTCTCTGACCCTGTCGCCGAAGGCCCGGTGATTGAAGCCGCGAATATCCGCGCACTGAAGAACAACGTAACGGTTCGTGATATATTCGCATTGGTGAAAAAAGTCCGTGAGACGAGTGAGGTTCCGTTGGTATTGCTGACCTACTTAAACCCGGTATACTTCTTCGGATACGAAGAGTTCTTTGCCGAATGTAAATCAGTAGGGGTCGATGGGATTATCATTCCCGATTTACCGTTTGAAGAGAGCAGGGAAGTCGGTGATGTCGCCGACAAGTACGGGGTGGACTTGGTTTCGTTGATTGCCCCCACATCGAACGAGCGAATCGAGATGATTGCCCGCAATGCCAAAGGATTCTTGTACCTTGTGTCTTCGCTTGGAGTGACCGGGGTTCGCAAAAAGATTAAGACCGATGTTGAATCGGTTGTCAATGCCGTGAAAAAGGTTTCGGACGTTCCGGTTGCGGTGGGATTCGGTATCAGCAACGCAGAACAAGCATCCGAGTTGGCGCGGTATTCCGACGGAGTAATCGTGGGGAGTGCGATTGTTGAGATTATTGCAAAGCATGGCGAGAATGCCGCCGCGCATCTGTGCAGTTTCGTTAAGGAAATCAAGGCGGTGATGTGATGAACGACAAATGCCTACGTTGCGGAGTAATATTCATGAGATTACGCAAAGAAAATCAAAAAAGCCGTAAATAACTCTTGACAAAGTGGAAAAGTTGTGGTATAATGGCTATCGTTGTATCACTAACAAGGAGAAGTACCCAAGTGGTGAAGGGGCTCCCCTGCTAAGGGAGTAGGCTTGTTAAAGGGCGCAAGGGTTCAAATCCCTTCTTCTCCGTCTGCTGTCATCAGGCTTGCCGAATTAAATATGCTCGACGACGGTAATTAAAAAAAGAAAAAACGAAAGAGGTAAGTTCTAATGAAAAAAGTAGTAGCTCTTGTTCTGGCATTGGTGATGGTAATCACTTTAACAGCGTGTGATAACACGAAAACAGCATCCGATTATCTGGAAGCGATGCCCGCAGATATGCGTGAATCCTTGAGTACACCGGGAATGGACATCAAAATTTCGAGTGAAGGCGATACCATCATCTTTACTTATACTTATGATTTGCAAATTGACAGCGATTCTCTGGCAGGCATGAAAGACACTTTCGATAGCATGGAAGGAAGCTTGAATTCAATCGCAAATCCGGTGGTTAAAGAAATGGAAACTTTCGGCGTGAAGAATCCGCAAGTTCGTTTCGTTTACTGCAATAAAGACGGAGGCGTAATCTGGCAGAAAACGTTTTAATAACCGAAATTGAATAATTTATTGAAATTCCGTTGGATTGACTCCAACGGAATTTTTTTCTTGACAGATTTGCCTTAATATGGTATGATGAAATTAAGTTTTAAATCGGGGAAAACCAACTCAACATTTCCCCCACGTTGATTGTGTATTTAGTAGCAATATTTTTTAAAAAGAGGGGAGAATAAGTTTGAATAAGAGCTCACGGGTCGAAGCTCCGCTTCGAGCAGGTGAGCTTGACAGGCTTGAATTCATGCCACTTTGTGGCAGAAAGGTATGGTCATAACCATGTTTAAACGAATTTTATCCGTGTTTCTCGCAGTTGCGATGCTTGTCGGCGTATTTACGCTGATTCCCGTGGTGAGTGCCACACAACCGCCGCCCTGCAAAACCTGCGGGCATTGGAATATATGGGAAATCCATCAATGCGATAACCCTATATGCAGTAACTGCGATTCGTACCCTTGTACGTGTACTTACTGCTGTCCCGCCGCTTGTCTTCTGTATCGCGGACTTTCGGTCTGCTGGGAAGACGTAGTGAGATACAACATTCCGCTTTGCCTCAATTGCCATGATAAAGGAATGAGTACGTGCAGTTCCGATTGCCCTGATTTTGTGTGTCCGTGTGAGATTTACGGCGGCGAATGTATCAGGTGCAATCCGCCGATTGATTACGAAATCGTGAACGGCAAGTTGATAAAATACAACGGCCCGGCAGGGGCTGTGGTAATCCCGGAGGGGGTTACGTCTATCGGTTACTCTGCCTTCGGTTGGATGTATGATGACAAGTATACGAGTATCACGCTCCCGCAAAGTATAGGCGATAATATCGAAGAGGTGTTGTTTCTCTCATCGGTTGCCGAAATACACGTTCACCCGGATAATGAGACGTTCTCGTCGGTTGACGGGGTGCTGTTCAACAAGGACGGAACGACGCTTCTCTGCTTTCCGAGGGGAAAAACCGGTGATTATATAATCCCGAACGGTGTTACGCATATTGAGTACGGTGCTTTTTCCGAAAGTAAGGCATCATCTGTAACGATTCCCGACAGTGTTACCCATATAGGGGGTTACGCTTTTAGCAGGACTGCGTTCAGCTCCATAACAATCCCCGCGAGTGTTGTCGAAATCGGCTCGGAAGCCTTCGACAGCCGTAGCGACGACACTTTTCACTCGATTATCTTCGAGGGGAAAATTCCGCCGCAGATGGAGGACTTCTTTGACTGCTCTTGCTCGAGTGTAGGCGCGATTTACGTCCCTGCCGGCGGTTCGAAAGCGGCATATATGGAAATGTTGGTGGTCGAGTTTAGTCGCGAGACAATCGGCGAAGTTATCGAGTTCACGCGGGGTGCGAACGGCGAGATTGTCGCTCTCGAGAGACGGAATTTCCCGAACTTCATCGCACCTATCGCGGTAATCGACCCGAACGCTTCGGAGTTCGCCGATTGGACGGCTATCTCCGACCGTGCAGGGTTAGAAGCAATCGCAGATAATCTGAGCGGGAAGTATTACCTCACCAACGATATAGACCTTTCGGACGAAGAGTGGGTTCCGATTGGCGGTGAGAAGAATCCGTTCACCGGGATTTTCGATGGACAGGGCTACGTAATCCGCAACATGACGATTACCCGGACATATAATGAACTCGCAGGATTGTTCGGGTGTATTTCAAAGGCAGAAGTCCGCAACGTCGGTATGGAAGACACCGACATCAACATTGACAGCACCGACCGCGCGAGCGGCAAGTATTCGGTTTACGCGGGGTCAATCGCCGGAATCGCCGAAAACGGGGCAAGCATATCGAACTGCTACAACACAGGCGATGTAATCGGCTATTCGGGCTATGAAACCCGTGTCGGCGGTATTCTCGGTGAGGGCTACGTAGATTGGCAGGGCTATAGTTGGTATGAAGAGTGGCACAGAAAGGAAGTAGACATCGAATATTGCTATAACACAGGAAACATAACGGGATATTCAAACGATTCTACCGACAACGGTGTATTCGTCGCCGGGATTAGCACGGGTACAGATGTCAGCTACAGCTTCAACACAGGAGATATTACCGCCTACGGCAGAAGCGGCTCAATTCCCTATTACGCATCCGGAATCGGCATCGGCATGAATATCTTACGTTGCTTTAACTCCGGCGGCATATATTCCGACAAATATGCTTTCGGAATCGGCGGCGAGGATATTTGGGACAGTTACAACGTCGGAAACGTGGTTGCCGGGCGTGTTGCGAGCGGAGTCGGTGGCGGTGATAGTAATGCTTTTGTCGGATATTGCTACAATGCAGGTGAAGTCAGCATTATTCAAGAGGGTGACGGGAGATTCTATGACGATGCAGTGTCGGGTGGAATCGCTGCTTACCTCTACTCTTCCGATTATTTACGTATCTATAGGAGTTATAACAATTCCGACAAAACCGTAAACGGTATAGGAGCAAGTCAGATAAGCGATGACCACCGGGAAATCAATGTAACCAATCTCACGACCGCACAAATGCAGGATGCGTCCAACTTCTCGGCCTTCGACTTCGAGAAAGTCTGGACTATTATCGAAGGCGTGAACGACGGTATGCCTGTCCTGCGCGCTTTCGAGCATATGTACGCGCCTGTTGAACCTGTTCCCGCTGTGAGGCACCTCCCGAACTTCATCGCACCGATTGAAATTATCGACCCGAACGCTTCGGAGTTCGCCGATTGGACGGCTATCTCCGACCGTGCAGGGCTTGAATCAATCGCAGACAACCCGGAAGGTAAGTACTACCTCACAAACGACATAGATTTAAGCGGTGAGGAGTGGACACCGATTGGTGACTACGACAACCCGTTCACCGGGATTTTCGACGGACAGGGCTATGTAATCCGCAACATGACGATTACGGGTGAATTCGCAGGTGGATATCTCGGGTTATTTTCGATGACAGTAGATGCCTCAATCCGCAATGTCGGGTTTGAGAGGACAAATATCGACATTGAGGTCGTTAACCCGGTCTACTCGACTTATGTAGGCGCGGTAGTCGGTGCGGCGTGGGACAGTTATGACACGACTGTTATTTACAACTGCTATAACACAGGGAACATTTCGGTATATAATATTACCGGAACAGTCGGTATAAACATTCTCGGAACAGTCAGTGCAGGTGGAATTACCGGAGAGGGCGGTGTGATTAGTCATTGCTACAACACCGGTGACATTTTCGTCGAAACTTCCGTTAGCTCCGCTACCTTTGTAGCGGCAGGGGGGATAAGCGGGTCGTTCGCGCATGAAGTGAAGTACAGCTTTAACACAGGCGACATATTCGGAAAAACCTCAGGGTGGTGTGCAGATATCGGCGGAATTGTCGGCAGTGGTGACTGGTCAAAAGTCTATAATAGCTACAATTCGGGGAATATTACCGCCGACTCCGCGCGTGAAGCCAATGCAGGCGGAATATTCGGTTATGCCGAAGATAAAAGCAAGGTTTGGGGTTGTTACAACACGGGAGACATAGTCGCTATCAGTTATTCCGACTATGAAGACCACGATGACTGTCTTGCAGGTGGAATCGCAGGTTATTTCGGTGAAGCGGTATACGATTCATACAGTACAGGTAATGTGAGTGTTGCCGGCGAAAGAGGTGCGAGATACGCAGTCGGCGGATTACTCGGTCGGGATTACGGTTATATAGAGAACTGTTACTGGAATAGTGATGCCGATCAAACATTAGGCGGCAATCCGCAAGACCCCAAACGCGGAATCGGTATGGGAGATCGGAGTGGCGCAGCACCACTCACGAGCGCGCAAATGCAGGACGCGTCCAACTTCTCGGACTTCGACTTCAAGAACGTCTGGACTATTATCGAAGGCGTGAACGACGGTATGCCTGTCCTGCGTGCGTTCGAGCATATGTACGCGCCTGTTGAACCTGACCTCGGCAATTGGGACACCGAAGAGGTGATTGACCGAATATGGATTTTCGTCGCTGAGGAAATAGGTCAAGATGAGGATGGTTGGTGGTTCAATTACCCTGTTAATCGGATATCGCCGAATATGGCGGCGGCATTGGAAATCGGCGAAATCTATGATGTAAAAGTGCAGTACGAAGGGAGTCTGAATAAAATAATCGCGGCGAGGGTGACAAACCGTTTCGGTGACTGGGAAGCCGAGGAACAAATGGGGGGAATGGTGGAAGAAACCACCATAACAATCACGAGTATGGTTGCCTGCGAAGAACAAGAAGGGGAATACATTCTCAATGATGACACGTATTTGCGTGTAAATTGGATTATGGCTTCTGTACTGGAAGAAGGGAAGAGCTATCGGGCATTGGTTCGACATTCCTTCCGGGCGAACTTTGTGGTAGCGGTCAAACCGCTTGAGTCGGTATGCGAGGAATGTGGTGAAGAAGACTGTTCGCCGTGCACATACTGCGGTGAGTGTTCCAACACGCATATATGCGACCCGCTCTTCATTCCGGGCGATGTAGACGGCAGTGGTGTAATCGGCATAGGCGACGCACTTGAAATCCTCAAGTACCTTGCGGGAATGACTTCTGTCGTTTCGCTCGATAATTCCGTTTCGTGGAATGCGGCGAGAATCACGGGCGGGGAAATCCCGGGTATTTCGGACGTATTGGAAATCCTGAAATTCCTTGCGGGAATGAAAAGTCTGTTGACGGAGGATTTATCTTAAATTAAAGGTGTAATACCTCGCTCCTTGAAGCACCTCTCTCTCCCGCAAGGGCGAGAGAGGTGCAAGGCTTGTAACGAAAGAGAATGGAGAATACCACAATGTTTAAAATCCGAACTACCGCATTTATGACAGCAATCCTGCTGATTATCGCTGTTTTGTCGATGACTGTTTCGGCACATGAAAACGCCGCAAATGACGAAGTCATTCTTACGATTATACACATTAACGATGTTCACGGACGAACCGATGCTGAGCCTTACATAGCAAAAATCGCGAGTGAAATCAAAGGGAACGGCGGGAACGTTCTTGTTCTTGACGGCGGGGACAGACTTCACGGACAGGTCGCGGCTAATCTCACCAAAGGCGAATCAATGGTTCGGATTATGAACGCCGTCGGATATGATGCGATAGTACCCGGAAATCATGATTTCAATTTCGGGGCAGACCGACTTGTTGAGCTTTCCGCAAAGATGGATTTTCCCTTATTAACGGCGAATATCAAAGACAATGCAGGTGAAGTTTTGTTCGCGCCGTATAAGGTCTTTGATTTCGGCGATTTAACCGTAGGCGTTTTCGGGATATCCACCCCTGAAACTCCTCAAAAAACCTCGGTCGAGGCAACAGCGGGACTGACTTTCGAAAACCCTGCGGCAATCGCCGCAACCATGGTCGCGACACTTCAGGGCGAGGGTTGCGATGTCATAATAGCGTTGGCGCATCTTGGTGATGATGAGTCTACGTTGGCAGAGAATCGTAGTAGTGTATTGGCGCTTCCCGGAGTAGATGCAGTAATTGACGGTCACAGTCATACGCTTTTGGAAAACGGAAACCTAATCGGCGAGAATGTTTTGGTAGCCCAGACCGGGGGATTCGCAGGGA
>WRKZ01000060.1 GCA_009777835.1 Oscillospiraceae bacterium
CAATCGCTTCATCCAACCTCCGATTCGTGCCTTTCTTGTACGCGCCGATTGTAATTAAATCGTAATTGGTATCATAGAGCGAAAGCAAATCGCGAAGCTGATTCGCCGCATCGTTATGCTCGTCAGGACAAATAATAGTCATAAGCCTCGACACGCTTCCGAGAATATCTATAGCGGGATAATGATTTCGTGCGGCGATTTTCCGCGAAAGAATAATGTGACCGTCTATAATTCCCCTAACAGTATCCGAAATAGGCTCATTCGTATCATCCCCCTCGACTAAAACCGCATAAATTCCCGTTATGCTTCCTTGTTTGCCTTCATCATCAAGCTGGAAATTCCCTGCCCGCTCCAACAACTTCGGTAACGCAGAATAAATGGAAGGAGTATATCCCCTGGCAATAGGCGGCTCACCGATTGACAGTCCGACTTCCCTTTGAGCCATCGCAAATCGTGTCAGATTATCCATCATAAGAAGAACGTCTTTCCCTTGCTGCATAAAGTATTCGGCTATAGCCGTCGCTGTCTGCGGACACTTGTTGCGGAGCATTGCAGGTTGGTCTCCCGTAGCGACTACCACTACCGAACGCGCCATTCCTTCTTCGCCGAGGTCGTTCTCAATAAACTCCCGAACTTCCCTTCCGCGTTCCCCAACCAACGCAATAACGTTCAAATCAGCTTTGACTTTACGGGCAATCATTCCCATAAGAGTAGATTTCCCTACCCCTGAACCCGCAAAAATCCCGATTCTTTGACCTTTTCCTAAAGTTAAAAGTCCATCAATCGCCTTTACCCCCATTTCAAGCGGTTCGGCTATTTTCGGACGAGTCAACGGATTCACCCCGACCCCACTAATAGACATTGTTCCGGTATACTCGACTTCACCCTTACCATCAAGCGGACGACCGATTGCATCGATAATCCGACCTACTAAACTCTGCGAAGTCTTTACCATAAGCTTGTCACCGGTGTTATCTACGATACTCCCCGGTCCGATTCCCTCGATGTCGGTATACGGCATCAGCAAGACCTTCTCGGCATTAAAACCGACAACTTCAGCGAAAACGTGTTCCTTCATGTCTTTCGAGTAAATTCTGCAAACGTCACCAATACTGCACGAAGGACCGCTCGCTTCAATCGTCATGCCGATAATCTTCTCGATTTTTCCCATATTTCGATAAGAGTCAAACGTGTTCAGTTCTTGTCGGAAGCCTTTTAAATCCATCAGTCTTCCTCCGGCTTATTCCTGAATTTTCCCTTGCCCAAATCCTCAAGCATTTTCAGTTGGGTTAAAATCCCCGCATCGGTTATTTCACTGCCGTTGTCAAGAATCAGCGTTCCTTTGGGTGCATCCTTTAAAATCTCAAATTCTATATGCTGATTTTCAGCGAAAATGCGACTCAAATCTTCTATATCAACATTAACCGACTCTTCTACGTCCAATTTCGATAAAGAGACCTTGATGTAAGAAGAACCCCTGAAATTCTTTGCCGCTTCCTTGAGCATTTTCGAAATGACCGACTTGTCTTTTTGATTAAGACTCCCCGCTGTAATTTTGTTTGAAATTGTAAAAATCAAATCAAAAAGTTTGTTCTCATATTCTTTGAAGAGCATATCTTTCTCGCCGTCAATTCGGGAAAGAATACCGTTCAATTCTTCAAGGGTTTCACGACACTCACCTTTACCCTCTTTGAATCCTTTCTCGTACCCCTCTGCCTCACCTTTAGTAAATCCTGCGGCATATCCCGTCTCTTCAGCGGTTTTTCGAATGTTTTCGCTGTCTTTTTCAGTGTTTTCAAGCAGAAGCGATGCTTCTCGTTTCGCATTTTTGATTATTTCTTCAGCCTCGACTTTAGCTTCGTCCAACGCCACTTCACAATCGCCGATAAACTGTTCTTTAATTCGCTCAAATTCAGCATGCTGTTCTTCACGAATCCGTTGACGTTCTAACTCTTCTTCCGAAATAACCGGGACTTCTAAAACCCCCTCGTCCTGCGCCGATTGCTTGATTTCACCATTATCTATGTCTTTTCCCGGAAAAACAGGAGTTCTCATTCCGGAAACAGGTGCAATCCCAATAACGCTGACGAATTCGCTTTGTTTTATTACACCTTTCATCGTTACGACCACACCGAATCACTTTCAACCCGCAAAGTGATTCGCCCTTTCCTGTTTTTCGAACTGTTCCCCTACTGAAATCACGCTATCATATCGTCTCCGCTACCCTTGTTAATTTCAAGAACGCCCTCGTCTTCAAGTCGGCGAATTATAGCAACGATTCTCTGTTGCGCTTCTTCCACGTCTCTCATTCTCACGTTAGAAAGGTATTCCACGTCGGTTTGAGTAGTTTCACGCATACGAGTAGACATATTCGCGTAGATGACTTCCGCAACCTCGGCAGTTGAACCCTTGATGGCAACCGCCAAATCTTTCGGGTCGCACTCTTTGAGGAAGACTTGAATCGACATAGAATCAAGAAATACAACATCTTCGAACACGAACATCTTTTGACGGATTTCTTCCGCAAGCCTCGGGTCTCTCTGAATCAACTCGTCGAATATAAATTTTTCGGTAGCCCTGTCAACGTTGTTGAGTACGTCGGCTATATAATTCACGCCGCCGACTTCCATAGATTCCATGTTAGCGAGACTCGCATATTTGCGTTCAAGCGTTTCTTCGATTGACTTAACTACATCGGGAGAAGCTGAATCCATACGTGCAATTCGTTCGACAACATCAATTCTTACATCTTTAGGAAGTTCCGACAGAATCGCCGATGCCTGGTCGCTTCTTGAATACGACAGAATCAACGCAATCGTCTGCGGATGTTCGTTTTGGACTATAGCAAGCAGATTCTTGTAATCCGCTTTACGCACAAATGAGAATGCTTTAGTCTTAAGCTGTTTCGTAATCTTATCGAACAGCGCGCTCGCCTGTTGCGGCCCGAACGCCTTTTCCAAAACCTCGCGTGCATAATCCACCCCACCCTCAGAAATGACTTTCTGGGTAAGGCAAAGCTCGTAAAAATCGTTAAGCACGGACTCCACCTGTTCGGCGGGCCAGTAATCTAATTTAGCTACTTCCAACGTAAGTCTCTCAATTTCATCGTCTGAAAAATGCTTAAAAACCTGTGACGCGTTTTCAGAACCTATGGAAGACAGCACCAATGCAGCCTTCTGCAACGGTGTCATTGCGGTCTTTTGATTATCAACAGCCATCGATGACCTCCTACTATCCTTGCGATTCCTTGCAATTTCATTTAAGACTCATCTTCTCTAAACCATGTTCTTATTAACTGGGCAATAATTTCAGGATTAGATTTCGAGAACTCTTTGATTTCGCGCTTAAGCACGACATCCTTAGTTTCGTTATCATCAAGAAGGCTGGGCAAGTCAAATCCTTCCGGTTCAAGCGAGAGCGGTTGGTAAGAATCATCACGAATGTATCCGCCGTCGGCAGTAACCGCCCCCCTATAGCGAATAACACGTTTCCGCTTTCCGGAAGTGAGCACAGCAAGCAAAACCTGAATAACTATCAGAACCACAATAGCAATTAGAACAAAAATCAGCCATTTCCTCAAAGTATCAGCAGGCGAACTTCCCGGGGTTGTAGGCAAAGGCGAAGGTTGAAGGGTGAAAACCCTCGTAGCGAAAGCAACATTATCAGGACTCGTTCCTACGGCTTGGGCGATTAGTTCTTTCCACGATTCTTCTTCCGCCAACGGAATGTTTTCGGAATTAATCACGAGCGAAGCCGTAATCTCATCTATCCGAAGTCCGTTATTCCTAAACGACTCCCGCCGTTCATTAATTTCATAATTGATTTTCCGCTGAAACTCGGTATAGACTTCATTTCCTGCCTGGATATCGGTCAAAGTCGGATAATCGGGAGCAATATCCGAGTTAAGGAACGTCCCCAACGGTTGCCCTGATTCAGAAGTATATCCGGCTGCAAACTGCTCCAGAATATCCCTGGCAATCCCGCCGTCAAGACCTACAATAGGGGTGTACTCCACCAACTCAACTTCATGGTCATCCGATGTGTTCACCTTCGCACTCACCGAGAAAGCGTAGTTCTCCGACCCCAAAATTTTATCAAGGAACGGCACGACTACATCCCGTGCATCTTCGGCAACTTGAATCTTCAGCGCAACCTCCATAGCAAGTCGTTGCTGTTGAAGTGCCAACGCCGCGGCGGCATCATCATCTTCTCCGTCGGTAACGATTAAAGGAATTCCCGAACCGTCGGTCACGGAAATATTCTGCAGTTTTAAATCCGGAACAGCGTTAAGTATATAATTATGTATTCCGTTAATCTGCTTCCTGCTTAACGGCTTATTCAAAGTAACCGCCACCGAAGCCCTGGACTCCGCCCTGTTTTCAATCATAACGAAGTTTTTGGTTTCGGGAATTGTCAGATTAACTCTGGCTGTGGAAACTTCGGGAATTTCCCTCAAATATCCTCTTATATCTTCCTCAAGCTGATGTTTCTGCTTTTCTCTGTGTTCCCTGTCGGTAGAAAACATCCCTATTCCCGAATCATACACGTCGGTATTTTGCCCGGGACGAGGAAGTCCCGCCTCGCTCAGGGCCACTAAAGCGGCACCCTTGACGTTGTCGGGAACTATAATTTCATTATTTCGCGTGACCTGTACATCGGTAATGTTAGCGGCTGCCAAAGCCACCTGTATTTGGGTGACTTCTTCCGCAGAACCCGCCTTGCATAGTATCGCCTGTTCAGGGCGATTTAGAATCAAAGTTATGATAATCGCAGAAACAAGAACAGCACCGGTAGCAGCGAGAATCACAACCCTCGTCCTGCCGGCCAGACCACCCCATTTTTCTTTGACGCTTATGAATGTCTTAGAAAATGACTCTTTTACTTTATCCATAATTTAAAATCAATCCTTCAATCATACGTTTTTTCGTGTCAAGCTTGACGATGACAGCAACTATATCTGCATTCTTACTATTTCGTTATACGAATCAAGAACTGCGTTTCTGATATTGACGAAAAGTTCGGTAGCCAATTCCGCTTTTTGAAGGTTAAGCTGAATCTGTTCTAAATCGTCAGCATCGCCCAACATCATGCGAATCCTATCAGAATCCACTGTTTGCCCGCTCTGTACAGCCTCTGTATAAATCTGCGTAAAAACATCAAGAAAAGTCGGTACACCGGACTTTTCACTTTGCTCTTCCACGAATCCGCCTTTAAGCCCGCCATGCGTGCCAATCGGCGAAATGTACGAATTTAACGGTGTTATGTTCATTTCTCAAGACCCCCAACTAAATTTATCGTCCCATCGAAAGCGTGCGTTGCGCCATAGAAACCATCGTATCATAAACTGCGAGATTATTCAAATACGATTGACTCGCCGCCATTGAATCCATCTGCTCTTCCGCAACATCTACATTAGGCAGATAATAATATCCGTCCTCGTCCGCATGCGGATGAGTCGGGTCGTACACCGGAATAAAAGGTGAATCCTCGTCTTCAAGTTTCAGCACCGCTGCAACCTGAACCCCTGCATTCCGCTGTTCGCGACGCTGTGCGAGCGTCATCTCGAAAATCTCACCGAATCTGCGATTACGACTTGTATTTACGTTTTTATATCCGCGAATCTCGCTGAAAAGCGTAATCTGTCTCCGATACGGCCCCCCCGCCTCGGTCTGAGTGACCTGTGCTTTAGCGACGTTCTCACCTATAACTTCCATTCTCAGACGTTGAGCCGTCATTCCCGATACAGGAATATTAAGCTGTGACATAAAAGCCATTTACTGAATCCCCCTTAATTTTCCTCTGGTCTTCTTCAAAAAATCCCGGAATCCCGGCTAACTTTTCCTCATTGCCGCACGCATCATTCTGAATTCAGACTCAATTTGATTGATAATCGCTTCCTGCCGAATCGCGTTGCTTTTCAACAAAGCCGACTGCACTTCATAATCCACATTGTTGCCGTCCGGCTGCCCTTTTGTGATTTCATCGATGTAAAGGTCGTTCTGCTCTAAATGAAGCTCCTTCTTGAACCTGGAATTCACGTTCATCTTATCACGCAAAACCCCCGAAAAACTCAAGTACTTGGTTTTATACCCAGGAGTATCTACGTTCGATATGTTATGAGCAATCACCTTTTTGTTGTCGCTCGTAAACTGTAAGCCCTGCTCCATAATTCTAAAAGAAGTCGTACCGAATAATCCCGAACCCATAAGAATCCTCCTTTTTGCAGCTGATTTTTCCCGCTCCCTGATGATTATACTACATTTTTTTAAAAAAAGCAACTGTTTTTTCGTTTTTTTATTAAAAATTTGCAAATTTCCTTTTTTTCTCTCAAGAAATCCCTCAAGCATCACGAATTTTCTTGCTTAAATCCCTCATTTTTTTGGTCTTGACGAACGCCATCTCCTCAAAAACATAAGATTTTGGCGTCGGAAGAAGCCCGAACCTCTCTTTAGCAACAAGAACAGACTCAACGATTTCGTCATTATCCGAAAATCTCTTCGGTATGAGTATCTCGCTTTTTAAGGAGAACCCGCGTTCATTATAAAGGAATTCCCTGAAAATAATCTCTCCATCCTTGAAATAATACCCCAATCGGTCGGAATTTCCGTTATATTCTCGGATTGCGCCTTCCTCCGCACGGATTCGAATCTTATCCTTGACTGTTTGCGCTGATATGAGTTGGCTGTACGGAATCACGAAAATTCTGCGAAATACAACCCGCTTTCTCTTGTGAAAGTAACTCCCTCCATACAAACTGACTATGACGTATTTCAACGCAACTTCAACGTATGTATATTTGGAATGAACCCTCACCCTATGCTCTGCGATTTCC
Organism: Oscillospiraceae bacterium; assembly: GCA_009777835.1. GTDB lineage: Bacteria > Bacillota > Clostridia > Oscillospirales > Ruminococcaceae > Ruminiclostridium_E. The sequence continues at coordinate 6,833 of WRKZ01000060.1, forward strand.
AGCATAACCCTCGTAATCAGCGCGAACGCAAAAAGAACTCCTCCTATGCTCGCAACTGCGGGAAACAAAATCCTGCCATTCATCAGGTTACGAAGACTCAAGAGCAAACAGACCGTCATAAACACTGCGATTACGACAACCGGAACAGCAGTATACTCAAGGAATGTCCGGACTTTTTTTCTATATATATTCGCATCACAATGAAAATAGCATTTCATTATCAAGGGAACCTCCTCACATGATGTCGAAAGTTAAGAAGTTGTATTCATAAGCGGCGTGTCGTAGAAATGTCCCCAAAATTTAAATTTCAACGACCCAGACACGAGTATATCATACTTTTTCGATTTTGTACAGTGATTTTGAAGTGTAAATCCTGGCGATAGAGGGGAATTACACCGCCTGAACTTTCCGCGGCCGACCTCTTCCGCGTTTGACCTCATCACGTTTAGGTTTCTCCAGACCTAAGATTTCGTACGTAAGGTCGGTAAATTCCTTCGATGATTTAGAGCGCGGCGCATACGTTGTCACGGATTTACCGTGAGCGGGTGCTTCAGCGATTACCACGCTGGAGGTGATTTTCTGCTCAAAAACGTCGGTGTCTAACTGGTCGGCGATTATATTAGCAAGTTCCTCGACTTCTTTAGTAAGAATCAGCCGCGGATTATACTGATTCAGCAAAATCCCCCTGACTTCGAGCATTTTATTATAATATTTCTTAATTGCATAGACGGTTTCCTTCAACTGGGCGAACCCCTGCAGGGACAGAATTTCCGGAATCATGGGAATAATCAGCCAATCAGATGCCACGTAGGCGTTAATCGTAAGAACCGACAAAGCCGGGGGGGTATCAATCAGAATATAATCATAATCGGAGGCGATGGTGTCGATTTGCTCTTTAAGAATATGCTCCCTGCCGACCGATGTCAACTCAAGTTCGCACGCCGACAGCGTTATATTTGCAGGGGCGATATCGCACATTTCGGTATGCTGAATTATATCATACAGCTCGACCTCATGCTTCAGGGCATTATACATTGTGTAATTCGCCGAAGAAACGTC
>WRKZ01000061.1 GCA_009777835.1 Oscillospiraceae bacterium
CGGGGCACGCCATAATCTCAATGAAATGCAGATTTTCCTCACCTGACTTAACTTTTTCAAGAAGTGATTTAGCATTCGAAAGTCCGCTCGCCACTGCAACATTTACATCTAAATCCCCGACCTTGTAGGTGGCTTTCTTAACCCCTTCAACACCGCGAACCTCATTGAACTCAATAGGACTGTCGGTATTTTCACCGGTGAGTTTCCACACAGCCGTTCTCAAGGCTGCTTCCATAACACCACCGGTTGCCCCGAATATAACCGCAGCACCAGTTCCTACGCCTAACGGCGAATCGAAATCAGCATCCGGTAAATCAGCGAAACGAATCCCGGCTTTTTCAATCATCCGCGCAAGCTCACGTGTCGTAATCGAAGCATCTACTTCCGCATAAGAATTAGGCAGATTCATTCTTGAAGCCTCAAACTTTTTCGCAACACACGGCATAACCGATACGCTGAATATTTTTGACGGCTCAATATTCATCTTTTCAGCCCAATAAGTTTTAATCATTGCGCCTTGCATTTGTTGAGGAGACTTACAACTTGAAAGATTGGGGAGCAATTCGGGTTCATATGCTTCACAATAGCGAATCCAGCCGGGAGAACACGACGTAATTAAAGGAAGAACTCCGCCGTTGTTGACTCTGTCAAGCAACTCGTGCGACTCTTCCATAACCGTCAAGTCAGCACCGAAGTTGGTATCGAACACGTAATTGAAACCCAATTCGCGCAATGCACTTGCCATTTTTCCCTGGACCGGTGTACCCATCGGAAAACCGAACGACTCACCCAAGGATGCTCTTACAGCCGGTGCAGTCTGAACAACCACGACCTTCTCAGGGTCTGCGAGTGCATCCCATACCTTATCGGTATCATCTTTTTCGGAGAGTGCCCCGGTCGGACAAACTGCTATACACTGTCCGCAAGAAACGCAGGCGGTACTCGCTAAATCCATATCGAAAGCCGAATTAATCTGCGTTTCAATCCCGCGATAATTTGCACCGATTACGCCGACTTCTTGGTCTCGGCACGCAGCAACGCAACGGCGGCAATTGATACACTTAGAATTATCGCGATACATATGCAATGCCGAATCATCGATTTCATATTTTTTTCCGCCGGAACCTTTGTAGCGAACTTCATCATCTACTCCGAGCTCTTTACAGAGATTCTGCAATTCGCAGTTATTGCTCCTCACGCACGAGAGACATTTACGCTCATGTTCCGACAGGAGAAGCTGTAGGGTCATTTTCCTGCTTTCGAGGACTGCCGGTGATTTAGTCAAGATGTTCTTGCCGTCATCGAATTTCGACAACTTATAAACGCAGGCTGCAACTAAACTTCTCGCGCCGACTACTTCAACTACACAGATTCGGCAAGCACCGATTTCATTGACTCCCTTAAGCCAACAAAGCGTAGGAATATCAACGTGATTCGCCCGCGCCGCCTCAAGTATAGTCGAACCTATGGGGGCTTGACACTCTTTACCGTTAAATTTTATGGTAATATTCATAATTACTATCCTTTCTGCTGTGCTATTCTTTAATTATTGCTTTGAATTTCTTGCAAGAGTCAACACAAACTCCGCATTTGACACATTTATCCTGGTCGATTACATGCGGGGTCTTCACCTCACCGCTTATAGCATCCACAGGGCAAATCCGCTTACAGATTGTACAACCCACGCATTTTTCGGCAATAATCTTGTACTGAACCAAGTCAGTACATACTTTCGACGGACATTTCTTATCACGAACGTGACTGATGTATTCATCACGGAAGTTACTCATCATGGAAAGCACAGGGTTCGGTGCCGTCTGCCCCAATCCGCAAAGCGAATTATTTTTGATGTATTCGCTAAGTTCTTCAATTTCGTTGAGATCTTCCATCGTACCATTGCCTGATGTGATTTTCTCAAGCATTTCCAGAAGCCGCTTCGTTCCGATACGGCAAGGCGTACATTTTCCGCAGGATTCTTCCACGGTAAATTCAAGGAAGAACTTTGCCATGTCAACCATACAGTTATCTTCATCCATGACTATAAGTCCGCCTGAACCCATCATCGAACCGATTGAAATAAGGTTATCATAATCAATCTGAATGTCGATGTTATCATCGGCAATACATCCGCCGGAAGGCCCGCCGGTTTGAGCTGCCTTGAATTTCTTACCGTTCGGAATTCCACCTCCTATATCATATATGACTTCGCGCAGGGTCATGCCCATCGGGATTTCGACGAGACCGGTGTTATTGATTTTTCCGCCGAGTGCGAATACCTTCGTGCCTTTTGACTTCTCGGTTCCGAGCGAAGAAAACCAATCCGAACCTTTAAGAATGATTCTGGGAATGTTTGCGTAGGTTTCGACGTTGTTCAGAATCGTCGGCTTACCGAACAGACCTTTTTCAGCCGGGAATGGCGGGCGCGGATTAGGTTCTCCTCTGTTACCTTCGATTGAAACCATGAGTGCGGTTTCTTCACCGCAAACGAACGCACCTGCACCGAGACGGATTTCCAAATCAAAATCAAATCCCGAATCAAAAATATTCTTACCGAGGAGTCCGCGTTCTTTTGCTTGCCCAATCGCAATTTCGAGACGCTTAACCGCCAACGGGTACTCCGCACGTAAGTAAATGTAGCCTTGAGTAGCTCCGATAGCATATCCAGCAATTGCCATAGCTTCGATTAAAGCGTGCGGGTCTCCCTCCAGAATCGAACGGTCCATAAACGCCCCCGGGTCACCCTCGTCGGCATTACAGCAGACGTACTTTTGGTCAGCATCCGGGACTATAGTCCGCGCTAACTTCCATTTCATTCCCGTAGAGAATCCGCCGCCGCCTCTTCCGCGGAGACCGGAATCCATAACCGTTTGAATTACTTCATCGGGATTACCCGAAGATAAAACTTTAGCCAGTGCTTGATAACCGTCAACCGCTATATAATCGTCGATTTTCTCAGGGTCAATTCCACCGCAATTGCGCAGAGCGATTCTCTCTTGCTTATCAAAAAAGATTGTCTTAACCACGTATTTTTCGACCACTGTTCCGTTTTTAAGATGAGATTCAGCAACCTCAAGTACTTTTTCAGCGTCCATGTTACCGTAAAGAACCGATTTTTTGCAATCACCATCGGTAACGATTTCTACGAGCGGTTCATACTGGCAGAGTCCGACACAACCCGTCTGTTCGATTGAAATATCGAGATTATTAGTTTCCGCATACTTCTTAAACGCTTCAAGAATCGGCTTTGCGCCTGCCGCGATTCCGCAAGTAGCGTATCCTACAAGCACACGAGTTTTTCCGTTAAGTTGAGCCTCAACCTTCTCTTTAATCGTATTTAATTCAGCTTTATTTATTCTATTCATTCCGACACCTCCTGATATTTAGCAAGAATATCCTCGACTTCTTTATCGGTTCCTTCAAGTCTTCCGTAAACATCATCATTAATCATGATTACCGGGGCCAGTCCGCAAGCACCGATACAACGGCAATCTTCCACCGAAAACTTTCCGTCGGGGGTGACTCCACCCGATTCAATCCCAAGTTTCTGCTGAAACTTTTTAGAAATTTCTCCGGCACCTTTTACGTAGCAAGCCGTTCCCAAACAAATTGAGATTTTGTACTTGCCTTTCGGGGTTAGCGAAAATTGCGAGTAAAATGTAACAATTCCATAGAGTTTCTCTAACGGTACCTTCATTTCCTCGGCAATAATCGATTGAACTTCAATCGGGAGATATCCGTATACCTCCTGCGCCCCCTGTAGAATCGGCATAAGTGCCCCGGGGATTTCCCTGTACTTGTCAATCACCTTCAACAACGATTCTTTTTGTTCCGCCGTCCCCTCAAAGGGGATTGCACACGTTTTCATTGCCATGCTTTGGCCTCCTTTATAGCTTATTTAAAATATACGCCTACTATTATAACATAAGCTGTCCGAAAAAACAACCGTAAAAATAAATTTTTTATGAGGTGAAACTTTTTGCCCAAAACTCTCCGTTACTATTATAGGAAGGCGGTGTTGTCTGAATGTCAAATCAGCATATCGCTCTGCGGTTTGATGAAATATACAACTCCACGCATAGAAGTGTGTTGGCGTACATAACTTCCAAATGTTCGGGGTTTGCGGATATACAAGACATTTTTCAAGAAACGTATCTGGAGTTATATCAGATTTTGAATAAACGCGGAGCAGATTACATCACGGACGAAAAAGCGTTACTGTTCAGGCTTGCGAAACAGAAAATCGCGAACAGCTATTCATTGCTTAAACGCTTGCAAGTACTCGTGAAAAATCAAAAGAGAGAAGCAATATCCGAAATCGAAAGCGAGGTGGACGAATCAGCCCTCAAAGCAGACCCATTTCTGACGGAAGAATACGTAGTCAATCAGATTTTGCTGGAATCAGTACGAAAATACATTAATTCTAAACCGGATACCGTAAAGAAAGTTTTCTACCTGTTTTATGACCTGGAACTGTCAATCCCCGAAATCGCCGAGAAGCTTTCACTGACAGAGTCTGATGTCAAAAACAAAATCTATCGCACGATTAAACAAATCAGAAAGCAGTTTTTGAACGAAAAATAGCAAAATAAGCCAAAATTTTAGAAAGCGAGGTTAATTATGAAAGGAAAAGAATTTCTATCCAAAGCAGTCACATGGGAGAAGCCGGACATCGAGAAAGTCCGCAAAAACTGTCATGAATCCGAGAACATCGAAATCATAGGAGACCAAACGACACGCATAGTAAAAGTTAATAGTTGGAGCGTTTTTGCCCCCCTTGCAGTCAGTTTCGCAATCGTGATTGCAGCGGTTGTAATCATGAATCCGCTGTCGAACAAAAACCGCCCCGAACTTGAAGCACCGTTGGCGGTGGTTGATTCAACAAACAGCCCGACTACAAGATTCGGAAACGGAACTATGATTAATGACCAAGCAGAACCGATTATTTCTTTTGAGACTACAGTCACTTTACATCCGCCGGAATTTTATTCGATAACGTCGCACCGGACCGGTTACTCCACCTATGAAGATGATTTGCAAAACGCAGGCGTAACAACTGCCCCGAATGTGTGGGATGCGACTGCGCCGGAGACAAGGCTCACAAGCAGAGGTGGTATGACTATCGTGACTTCGCCCACTGCAAGATTCACGGCTGCTCCCACTGCAAGGGTCACTACTGCCCCCACTGCAAAAGTCACGACTGCCCCCACTGCAAGGGTCACGACTGCCCCCACTGTAAGGGTCACGACTGCCCCCACCACAGGAGTCGTGACCGGACCATGGACCGGTGTAGAAACTACGGGGTTCGACCGATGGCCTGTTGCAGAAACGACAACTACTGCGAAGTACGCAGGTGCAGGCACAGAGTCTTATCGACCGCCGCAATCCGTTTTAGATGCCGTACAGATTTCCTCAGTTGCAAGAGTCAGGTCCGGCGATAAAGTAATTTCGCCGCTTGAAAACTGGAATCATGGCTACGGAGTTTGGGATGGACACCAGTACAGCGCAAGCGGACAGCCTATAGGAGCCGTGTATTTTGCAGAATTTTCCGATATTCCCACAATTACCTACAACCCCAACGATTTTCGCATAGAATTCGATTTGACTGCAGGAACAACGGCAGATATCCCGTATTGCAGAGTGTACGACAAGAATCTTAATGAAATTCTCGGCACTTTCGATAATGTGGGTCAGGGCGAAAAATTTAACGATATTTTCAAATCAACGAGAGTAGGGGCTGGAGAATTCTATTTATTATTCTCCACTTGGTTGCATTACAGTGAAACCGAAAGCGGTTCCAGATACAACTACTTCGTAAAATTAATCGTGGAATAAAGACTTACGGCACGCGGGTTATTCAATACCCTCGTGCCGTATTACGTTTAAGTAACGAATCTATTCCGCTTGAACCCCCAGCATAGCCGCACCGATGATTCCCGCATCATTGCCGAGACTGCAAATAGCAATTTCACTGTTCTTCGCGGAATTGCGTGAAAACACCTGTTTCGAAACTAATTCCTTTAACGGAAGCAATAGGTTATCACCTTCATTACAGACCCCGCCGCCTATGCAAACGATATCCGGTTGAAACGTATTGATTACGTTAGTAATTCCGCAAGCCAGATATCGTATATACTTATCGACCGTTTCTTCACCTGAACGGTCGCCTTCTTTTGCGGCGAGCCACGCGGTTCTCGCACCTACTTTCCCGCTCTTTTCGGCGATTTCGTGCATTAGCGAATCTTTGTCGAGTTCCATAGCCTCTCTTGTCATGCGAATCAGCCCCGTTGCCGACGAATACGCCTCGAAACAGCCGATTCTGCCGCAATTACACGGAACACCCTCGGCTTCAATTACCGTATGACCGAGTTCGCCTGCGGCAAAGTTCGTCCCGTAAAGGAGTTTTTTATCGATTATAATTCCCGAACCCACCCCGGTACCGAGCGTAATCACAATCGCCGAATTTGTCCCCTTTGCAGCCCCCGCAACGAATTCGCCGTAAGCTGCCGCGTTAGCGTCGTTGTCAATGAAGGTTTTGATTCCCGTCAGTTTCTCTAATTCGGCGCGGAGGGGGACGTTATGCCACTTTAAGTTATTCGAAACCTCAAGCACCCCCGAATCGGTATTGCAAGCCCCGGGACAGCCAACGCCAATCCATTTGATTTGATTTTTCTTCAAGGATTTCAATTCCATTATTTCACGAACAACGGCGGCAATATTCGCAACTACCGCCTCAAAACCTTTTTCGCTCTCGGTTTTGATTGACTGCTTATGAAGAATCACCCCTTGTTCATCGACTATTCCGCAAGCGATATTCGTTCCCCCTATATCGATTCCAATCAGATATTTCACCTTAACAACCTCCCTAATATAACATATTCTTGATTATGCTCCTTAATTATATGCGGATTCGCCTTTGACAGTTTCGAGAACTCATCGGCTTTACTCTCGGCAAAATCTACGACTCTACTCAACGGCAAATCCATGACTGCTTTGCAGAACTTGCAAACAGCGATTATTTCCGAATTACCAAACCGCATAACACGAAACGGGTACACAGCACATTCGATGGGTTTATTCTCACCCAGTTTGCAACCGTCTTCGCCTAAATGAACGCAAACAAATTCCTGCGGATTATCCGAACGTATACCGCCCGGTACGGTCTCGACTATACCGTCTATTTCCCACAAGTCTTCCTTATCGAAAACGCAGCAACCTTTGCACTCGACGCATTTATGCGGCGGCAGAATCACATCAAGTCCGCTAATCATGTTGTTTGTCTTTATCGCGAATCTCAACCCGCCGAATCTTACCCGATATGGTTTTTGGAAGCGTGTCAACATACTCAACGATTCGCGGATACTTATACGGTGCGGTTATTTTCTTGACGTGGTCTTGCAATTCTTTCGTGAGTTCAGATGTGCCGATATAACCGTTAGTCAAGACAACCGTCGCTTTAACCGCAAATCCGCGTTCAGGGTCGGGAACCCCGGTAACAGCACACTCAAGAACGGAAGGATGCTCCATAAGAACGCTCTCGACTTCAAAAGGTCCGATTCGATAACCGGAAGACTTAATCACGTCGTCGGTTCGCCCGACATACCACAAAAATCCCATTTCATCCCTGTAAGCGGTGTCGCCGGTGTGATAGAGTCCGCCGTACCAGACTTTATCGGTCATTTCATCATCTTTATAGTAACCGGAAAACATTCCGCAGGGTTTA
>WRKZ01000062.1 GCA_009777835.1 Oscillospiraceae bacterium
ACGCAGCGTGTGCCATCGTACCGCTCATCACCGATATATCTACATCCACTTTCACGGGTGCGGGGGATTCCTCTTCTGTACTTGAACTTGAATCGATATTTGAACCCTCACTGCTCGGGGGCTTGCCTTCCGAACACGCCGTCAGAACCAATAAACACAGGCTGATAAATAAACCGAGTATTTTCATAGTTGGTATCTCCTTAAAATTATCTAAAATTATTTTTTTGCGAACATTCCGATTAACGAGAATATTCCGAAGCATAGGATATTAACCGCAACGATAGTAGAACCCACCGGAGTGGAAACCGCTTTCGGCATAGAAACAAGTATGCCGAGGACTGCGCAGACCACCGATATAACCGCCGAACACAGAGTCACCGACAGAAAAGTCTTGAACACCCGCATCGCCGATAAAGCAGGGAAAATTACCAGTGCTGAAATAAGCAAAGTACCGACCAGATTAATCGATAGCACAATGATTACAGCGATAATTGCGGCAAAAATCGCGTTGTACATCTTCGCCTTGACACCGGTTGCGGTTGCGAAGTCTTCATCAAAAGTGATTGCGAAAATCTTATTATAGAATAAGATGAAAACCGCCGTCACAAGAATTGACAGAATCGCACAGGTCCATACATCGGTGAGGGTGAGGGTCAAAATAGAAGTAGAACCAAACAACGTTGAGCAAACATCGGCGGTAACGTTTGAAGAAGCGGGGAATTTATTAATCAGAAGATAACCCATCGCCATCGCGCCCACCGAAATCATGGCTACCGCCGCATCGCCGTTGATTTTTGTATTCTGTCCCATACGCATCAGCAGAATCGAGCATAGAACAGTCACGATTAAAACGGTCGGTGTTTCGGGAAGTGTGAAATTACTGCTCTCGTTAATTCTGCTGATAATGACATTCGCAGACGTAGCAACCGCAATCGTACAGAAAGCCGTATTCGACAACCCTTGCCCGATAAACGACATTCGCTTTAACACCAAAGTCACCCCGACTAACGCCGCACACAACGCAATCAGCGGAGCGACAATAAAGGCATACTGAACCATCTCATGTTGAAAATATCCGCGGAGCTCGCTTATAAGCTCAATCATTCCGACACCCCTTCCCTTCCCTGCCCTGCCGTTTGACCTCCGGCGTAGATTTTCCCCGCCTCACTCTTAAGGTAATCGGCTTTTGTTCCAAAGTACAACGCTTCCGCCCGACCTATATGCAGAACGTGTGTCGAATACTTCAAAAAAGCCCCGACATCGTGTGAAACCATGATGATGGTCGTGCCATCTTTGTTCAACCCTGCGATTAATTCGTACATTTCGATTGCGGCTTTCGGGTCGAGACCCGAAGCAGGTTCATCAAGCAACAGAATTTTCCCGGTTGCACACAATGCCCGCGCCAGGAGAGTCCTCTGTTGTTGACCGCCTGATAATTCACGATAACAGCGCGTGGCAAGCGGAAGAATCGACAATCGCTCCATAGCATCATCCGCACGTTTTTTTTCAGATTGGCTGTAGAAAGGCCGCCAACCGCTCCGATTCAAACAGCCGGAACGGACTACTTCCCGCACTGAAGCGGGAAAGTCCTTCTGTACCACGTTTTGTTGGGGGAGGTATCCGATTTCATTCGAATGTAGCCCCTCACCGGTTTCAATACTCCCCGACATGGGCGATTTCAACCGCAGGAGTGTTTTCATAAGCGTGCTTTTTCCCGAACCGTTCTCCCCGACAATGCAGAGGTAATCCCCTGCATTGATTGAGAAGTTCAGTCCGGAAACAACCGCTTTTCCGTCATAGCCCAAGGTCAGGTCTTTGCACATTAATTGAGTTTCCATTGTTATGACCATGCCTTTCTGCCACAAAGTGGCATGAATTCAAGCCTGTCAAGCTCACCTGCTCGACGGCGAAGCCGCCGACCCCGTGAGCTCTTATTCAAACTTTTACACCTCATTCCATATTAACTATCAACTATCAACTGTCAATTGTCAACTGTATCGTAATGCTTCCTTAATAACGGACAGATTGTCCTTCATAATAGAAATATAAGTGGTGCCGTTTTTGACATCGTTTGGTGTCACCATTTTCATGGAGTGAAGCACGAGGATTCGTTGGTCTTTGCCCTCCGTAGTGTTTATGACCGTTTCGGCTATTGATTTATCCGACGTTTCGGTAACCACCACTATTTTTAAGTTCAGGCTGTCGAGACGGTTCGCAAGTGAGATAATGGTAGAAAAACTCGCTTCAGTCTCGGCAGAACAGCCTTGAAACGCGGCATAGTGGGTCAGCCCGTAATCACTCATCAGATAACGGAAAGGAAACCTGTCGGCGAACACAATAGTATCGACGCTCGAACCTTCAACCGCCGTGACGTATTCGCCATCCAAAGCCAACAGTTTCGCTATATACGCTTCGGCATTGGTTTTGTAAAGTTCTGCATTGTCGGGGTCCATTTCGGCTAATACATCTGTGATTTCCCGACAAAGCGTCATGGCATGTCTCAACGAAACCCACACGTGTTCATCGGGGGCTTCGGCTTCATGCGGAAGATTGTGGTTGTGGTCTTCATTGCAGTCTTCGCCGCAGAAGTTGCCGAAAATCAACACATCATCACCAAGAACTTCAATCATATTGATTGTATGTTTGCTCGAATCTCGCGACAAACCCTCCACCCAACCGTCGGAAATCCCTCCGATATGAATAAACAAGTCGGCGTTTTTTATGCTCGTTGCCTGGGAAATAGACGGGCTGAAACTGTGAGAATCAACACCATCCTCCGACAAATACGATAGGGCGAAATAATCGGCGCGTTCACCGATTATTTCACGAACCCAGTCATACTGCGGGAAAACAGTACATACAATGCTGATTTTATCTCCGCCCTCTGCACCGTTATAGGTGCAACCCGACAGTCCCCCTGCAATTAAAGCAAGAATACACACAATAGATATCAGCTTTTTCATAAACCCTCCCGACTTACTGTAACGCAAAGGAAGAAGCACCCGCAATTTCTTCCCACGCTTCGGGAATTTGCAGAGTTTTTCCGTCTTCTATTGGGGCAGATATAACCGCACCGCGCACTTCACCGTCCGCGCTTATCGTGGGCTCACCCGGAATGAAGATTATCATGTTATATCCGTACGGCATAGGCTCGCCGTTTTCGGGATTATGGTCCATCGCAAACGCACGGGCAATGTGGTAGCCCTTAATGCTGATTCCGCCACCGAAATCTGCGATAAAGCTACGGTCGGGATTCAAAGTGATTTTGCCGTTTCCGCCTGCGAATACAAGGGTTTCACGGAGTTTGTACTTATCACCGTGACCGTGGTCATCAGTCCAATCTTCGGGAAGTGTCAAGGTATCACCCACGATACTTCCCACTACGGTTACGGCTTTATCTCCACTCGACACGAAATATGCGGTCTCTTCTTCATCATCGTCGTGGTTGTGCTCGTCATCGTCGTCATGGTCATCGTCGTCATGGTCATCGTCGTCATGGTCATCGTCGTCGTTATGGTCATCGTCATCGTGATGGTCCTCTTCAACCCCGAAATACGAGATTCCGTTGTGGGTGAACATCACCGCGATTTCATCGCTGTCAGGGTCAGCGATTTCGGTATACGTCCCGGAAATCTTAGTGTTGTGGAAGTAGTTCAGCACAAAAGTCCCGTCGGTGTTCAACCATATGTCGGAATTCCCATTATAAAAGATACGAGGTTGAGCGGTATCAATCACGGAAGAGCTACTGTTTCCGCCATTTCCTCCTTGTGCCAACTGCTCTTCAAGTTCGGACACCTTTTCGAGTAGTGCCTTGTACTCATCGGATTCCTCTACCGGAGGGGCGGTTTTGTTGCAAGCGGTAAGGCTTACGCTTAGTGATAATGCCAAAATGGCGGTTAATAATTTTTTCATTGGTAATTTCTCCTTTAATATTTGAATGTTTTTTGAGTTCAAGCTGCCATACTCGGCAGCGAATCTGCCGGCCCACTGACTTTTAAGCACAGAAAAAAAGACCCACAACAACCCATACTCTCACAGCACGGCGAGAGTATATCAATTGTATTAAGTCTTTCTTGGAATATTTAGTTGTTTAATCGGATTTTCAGGTGTACCGGGGTTATAAACCCGGTTTTTAAGAGAGCAGATTCCGATACCGCAGACATTGTAGCGGTATTAGAATCTGATAGCGTGGCAATCGAAAACGTAACCTTGGTATTGCAGTTCTTTAGGTTAATATGTAGGCACAACTTACAACATTTAGCAGGGTCATTACACTGCGTATGCTCTTCCTGCGAATTGTCGCTTGAATTGCCGTTATCCTGCTTATCAGTAGCTGAATCGTGACTGTGGGTGTGTTGGTGTGGTTCGGAAGCAAGAACAACGTCATACCCGACAAGACAACTCAACGCAAAGCACAGCATTAACGCAAATGCCGTGACACATCGGTTTATTGTACTGCGGTTGTGGTTGCTCATAGCCGATGATTCCTCTCCTTTTGTGATTCAATCTGTTATAGCATAGCATAGATTTTCGGGAATGTCAATAGTTTTTTTGAAAAAGTTTGCTGCTGAAACTGATTCTTACATCGACCGCCGTGCTATAGCAAGTCTGCCCTGTCGTATAGCAGTCCGCTTCCCGAATTTTAAGCGGAACTGCTATACACAAATCCTCACTATCAATGTTTCACCCTCTTTAACCGCCGAAATTTTCCACCCCATAGACTCAACCAACTCACGCGTAATCGCAAGCCCCAAGCCTGTATTCCCGCCGGAGCGTGATAAATCGGCGGTGTAGAATCGCTCAAAAATCTGCTCGGTATCAAGGCTGTCAATCTCACGCACACAATTGCTGAACACAATCTCGCCCTCGCTCACGCTTAGAGCGAACCGCTTGTATCCGTGTTCGAGTGCGTTCTTGATAAGGTTCTGCGCCACTCGTGCAATCGCCGACTTATCGCAAAGCGCGTACACCGGCGCATCGGGAATATCAACTGCAACTTCGAAGCCTTGCGCCGTGAAACCGCCGTAAAACTGCACGAGCGTATCACGCAAAACGTCGCAAAGATTAACTTTTTCGAGGTTGTACTCCACTCGCCCCTCGATGATTTTTGTGTACTCAAACAGCGAGTTCATCAGCGTTGTCAGCGACTTCAGCCGCTCTTCTACAAGCGCGAGATGTTCAAGACTGCCGCTTTCTTGCACCATCTGCAAGTACCCGATTGCAGAAGTCAGCGGAGTGCGCAAATCGTGCGAGATGTTTGTAATCGCCCGCTTGAACTCGGTATTACGCAACTGCGCCTCGATAACAGCTTCACGCCGTTCATCTAAAACAGCGTTCATGCTGTTACATAACTCGGCGATGTCCCGGTCGGACGTTGCAGTAGTAAGCCGCGCGTTGGTGTCGCACGACTTGATAGTCCCGAGTTGCTTATTCAAGTTGCGAATGTCCGGTTTAAGAAAAAACATCACTTAATTTCTGCCTTTCTGAACAACAAAAACCCGCCAACTGCAATGACGACAGTATACACACTCGCCAGCACGACAGCGTGGCGAATTTGCGAACCGGTCAGCACATCACGGCTAAACTCAATTGAGCTGAAGAAGATTATATTACTCATCAGCCCATATTTCCTCAACACAGCAAAGTCAAGCGCGGTATTCAGTGACGCTGAAGCCGTTATCAACCAGAACGTGGCGATTACAACAGAGATTTTTCTGAAGACTAAAATCAGAAACATCATAACACTGCAGAAAGCGAAAATCAATGCATACAACGGCAGGTAAACCTCGGCTAGAACGCTGTTTGATATGCCTCCAAAAATCAACGGCAGGAATACCTGGACAAACATCGTTACAATGAAAAAGACAGCAAAAACGATGTATTTAGACAAAAAGAACTTCCACCTTGACAAACCGCCGGATAAGGCATTTTTGAGCGTGCCGCATGAAAAGTCCGCCGCTATTACCACAACCGATGCCACGAGGAAGATAATAGCAAGTATTGCAACCTCGCTCGCTGACGGAGCGTACAAGCCCTTTCCGTTCATGTCTAAGATTTGCCATGCCGTCATAAACCAAAACGTCAACACAGCCACGGCAAAATCTATGTTGTTGAAAATACGGTAAAACTCCGCTCGTATGATGTTACGCATCATTTAATCTCTGCCTTTCTGAAGAGTAAGAACCCGCCAATTAGACTAACCAAAACAACAACGGCACTGAGAATGACAGTGCGAGTCGGGTCTGCCGAAACGAAGTAGCCGCTCTCTTCCCCAAAGGCGAACGCTTTGATGTTCATAACCAAGTCATACTTGGCTAAATCCATAAACTTCGTGTTGATTTCAGCAAGAACCATTATAATCATCATGGGGGCAAGTGTCGCCACAATGTAGAGGGTGTTCAAAGTTGCAGTACGCTTGAACGCAAACGACAAAAACACACCTATGCAGACAAATGCAAAGACAAGGCAAAACTGAGGGAGGTAAACCGCGGCTGTTTTTCGAATAAATGCCAAATCGAATTCACCGCCGAATCCATGCAAAAGCGTTGCGAGGATTATCGGTATGATGACGTACATAAGCGACAACAAGGCGGTCACGGTAGCGGTTAACGTCAATTTCGCCATGAAGTATTTGTTGCGCGAAGTCCCGCTCGAAAAGTGGTTCTTGATGGTACTGCACGAAAAATCAGCCGTGAGAATGAAGACTAACATCGGTAGCATGAAATAAATGATGTTGTCGGTGACAGAAACTAATCTGCCGGGAGCTTCTCGTCCTGTTACATCGACCTGTCTCCGCCTGTACTCTACATGAATTGCGCCACTTTCTTCGTCTACTGTTACAATTTCCTCGTAATCTTCAGGGGTTGTTTCGGAATAAACCATAACTCCAAACTCCCCACCTGTGAAAATAACCTGCATTACCAAAGTGAACAAGAAGACTGCTAACACGATATAAATACCCTTACCGCGGAAGATTCGGTACAAATCGGCACGCATAATGTTACGCATTTCGTTCCCCCCTCTCAACCAAAGAAACAAAATACTCTTCGAGGTTGTCACCCACAATCGTGATTCCCGACACCCGCACGCCGTTTGCGTTAAGCTGATACGTTACCTCGGCTGTGTCATCGAAATTCTCGTAAATGCGTAGCTCATCACTGCCGACTACCTTGTACTTCTTGACACCAAGTACCGCTTCGAGGATTGTTGCCGCTTTCGCCGTGTTGTCCACTTTCACCGACAGGCACTGTTGACACTGTTCCTGTAACTGGGCGGAGGTGAGTTCCTTAATCAGCTTGCCTTTCTCGATAATCCCGTAGCGAGTAGCAATCAGCGACAACTCGCTCAAGATGTGGCTGGAAATCATGAAAGTTATGGACTGTTCGGAGTTCAGCTGCTTGATTGTTTCACGCATTTCGACAATCCCCATCGGGTCAAGCCCGTTAATCGGTTCATCAAGTATGATGAAATCGGGGTTGTTAAGTAACGCCAAAGCCAGACCCAATCTTTGCTTCATTCCGAGCGAAAAATTCTTGAATTTCTTCTTTCCTGTGTCCGTGA
>WRKZ01000063.1 GCA_009777835.1 Oscillospiraceae bacterium
GGTTGAACAGGATACAAAGTATGCGCGCCAGTCGGGCGGTAAAGGGCAGTTCGGTCATGTGAAAATCAAGGTTGAACCTAACGAGTCCGGCAAAGGGTACGAATTTATTAACAAAATCGTCGGCGGTGTTATTCCCAAAGAATATATTCCCGCTGTTGATGCAGGAATCAAAGGGGCGATGCAAGCAGGGGTCCTGGCGGGTTATCCGGTTGTCGATGTAAAGGTGACTTTGTACGACGGCTCATACCACGAGGTTGACTCTTCCGAGATGGCGTTCAAAATCGCCGGCTCGATGGCTTTTAAAGAAGCCTGCAAGAAAGCCCGCCCAATTCTGATGGAACCGATTATGAAAGTTAACGTGATTGTTCCTGAAGAATATATGGGAGACGTAATCGGTGATTTGAACTCAAGACGGGGACAAATTACCGAACTTGGTGACAGAAGCGGCGTTAAGCAAGTTAATGCTGATGTTCCGTTGTCAGAGATGTTCGGATACTCAAACGACCTGCGTTCCAAAACCCAAGGAAGAGGTCAGTATGTAATGGAACCCAGCCATTATATCGAAGTGCCGAAGAGCATTGCGGAGAATATTTCTAAGTAACGCGTGCTTAATTCTAAATCAAAATAAAAAATAAAAATAAAACATTAATTAGGAGGAAATTGTAAAATGGCAAAGCAAAAATTTGAACGTACTAAACCCCACGTCAATATCGGTACGATTGGTCACGTTGACCACGGTAAAACCACGTTGACGGCAGCGATTACCAAAACCTTGGCACTTACCGGCGGTGCGCAGTTCACGTCTTACGACAACATCGACAGAGCTCCCGAAGAAAGAGAACGCGGAATCACCATTAACACCGCTCACGTTGAGTATCAAACCGAAACTCGTCACTACGCACACGTTGACTGTCCGGGACACGCCGACTATATCAAGAACATGATTACCGGTGCTGCTCAAATGGACGGAGCGATTCTTGTAGTTGCGGGAACCGACGGTCCGATGGCTCAAACGAAGGAGCACATCCTGTTGGCTAAACAGGTAAACGTTCCTGCGATGGTAGTTTTCATCAATAAATGCGACGAAGTTGATGACGAAGAACTGCTCGAATTGGTTGACATGGATATTCGCGACATTCTTACCAAAAACGGCTTCCCGGGGGATGATACCCCGATTATCCGCGGTTCGGCGAGAGACGCGCTGACTTCAGCAAGCCAAGATACTTCATCGCCTGAGTACAATTGTATTCACGAACTGATGAAAGCGGTTGATGAATTCATTCCTACCCCCGAACGTAAAGCAGACCTTCCGTTCTCGATGTCAATCGAGGCTGTTACCACCATTCCCGGACGTGGAACCGTTGTTACCGGTCGTGTGGAAAGAGGTACGCTTAAACTCAACGACCCTGTTGAAATCGTGGGACTTTCTGATGAGCCGCGTTCAACCGTCGT
Organism: Oscillospiraceae bacterium; assembly: GCA_009777835.1. Lineage (GTDB taxonomy): Bacteria > Bacillota > Clostridia > Oscillospirales > Ruminococcaceae > Ruminiclostridium_E. Next base: position 1,453 of record WRKZ01000063.1, read on the forward strand.
TACCGGAATCGAAATGTTCCATAAACTTCTCGACCAAGCGGAAGCGGGCGATAACGTCGGCGTTCTCTTGAGAGGTGTTGCAAGAACAGAAGTAAGACGCGGTCAAGTACTGTGCAAACCCGGTTCGATTAAACCGAACACCAAGTTCACGGGTGAGGTTTACGTTCTTACCAAGGACGAGGGCGGTCGTCATACGCCGTTCTTCACCAACTATCGTCCTCAGTTCTTCTTCGGAACTACCGACGTTACCGGTGTTGTTACTCTCGCTGAAGGCAAAGAAATGTGTATGCCGGGTGACCACGTTACGATTAACGTAGAACTGATTACCCCGATTGCTCTCGAAGAAGGTCTGAGATTTGCAATCCGTGAAGGTGGAAAAACCGTAGGTTCAGGTACAGTAATCGGTGTTACTGCCGGCTAATTCCGAATTTGAAAAATTCAATATATGCAAAATCCACATAGCCAAACGGCTATGTGGATTTTGTTTTTTTATCAAGTATTAGTATCGGCTGTAACTCAAATTCGGGAGGAGACCGCCGCTAGTTGCGAAGACCTGCTCATAATCGAAACGTCTGTACCAATCGATGCCGCAATCACGCATCCAGTTGCAGTCGGTGATTATCCAGTACGGACGTTCGGACAAGATGTGAGTTTTAGAGTTGCGGTTATATCCGATTATGTCGCCGCGATTGATTACGGCTATTACGATGATGGAGTGTCGTCCGTTAGGCGGATTCCCGTAGCGGATATAGTCGCCCGGTTTGACTGAAGCAACGTCCGGAACACGATGTCGGGGTGCGCCCGCTCCGAAAATCTCGTTGCTGATTAGGTTGGCGTACCCGGCACATTGTCCGCGGCAGATTCCTTGTGGATGATTTACACAGGGTTGCTCCGATACGTTCGGGAACAAACTGCTCGGTGTGTGATTATTCCAGAAATAACCGTCGGGATATTTGTTTTGCAGATTGCTGATTCGGCTTTCGAGTTCTGAAATAACTCTAACATCGCTGTAGTATTCCGAATTGCCGACTTTCGCAATTATGCAGGTATATCCGGGATTCAGCGTTGTTATGTGTCCGTTTTGGTCAATCGTCGCGACTCCGGGATTGCTGGATGACCAACTCACTTGACGTACGGTTCCCGCCAGACTGAATTGATGCGGCGAACCATGAACAAGGTCAAGTTTGCTGCTGCTTATAACAGGTGCTTCCACGATAATGTCGAATGATTTTGAAATGTTCCCCGATTTAACCGTCAACGTGACGTTTCCTTGAGAAGCCGCAACAATTTCTCTCTCGGTTGAGTTTGTTCTGTTTCCGGGGTTTACAATTCGCAGTTTTGAGTTGTCGGAAACGCTGAATTCAATTCCGTCATCGGAATCTTGCGGGGTTTTGGTAGCGTTAATCGTGTAACGCTCCCCCACTGAAATGCGTTCTGTCGGAATTCCGGTTACGTTTAATTCGGTTGTCGGGGAATAGATAAGCACAGAATAGGTTTGCACAACGTTCCCTGCGCGAACCGTCAGGGTTACACGACCTTTCGCGATACCGTGCATTTCACCGTTTGGGGTGATTTGCGCTTCACCCCTGTTAGAACCGAAACCCGAAGGCGCAACCGTAAGTTGAATTGCGTCGGTGGTATCAAGCGGAAGAACCTCAAAATCGAACTTGTACGGTTGACCCATGGAAACAACGAAGTCATTCGAGCCTGCGGGAAGCGTGTTAGTCACCCGCACCGAAGTCGCAGGGACGGAAACAATCACCCTGTATACGACCAGAAGCCGTTCGTTATTATAGACAAGGATTTGGGTACTGCCCCCGGTTTCGGATTTAATCATTCCCTTTGAATCTACCGAAGCGATTTCCTCTTTCATGCTCACGTAGGAAATATTTTCGGCGGTTTTACCGTTCTCATCAAGATAAACCTTGTTTATGGAGTGGGTTCCGCCTTTTATCAGATTAACGGCAACCGGTTCGAATTTAACCTCGTCCCAGTAGGGAATGTCAATTCTGTTAAGCATACCTGCAAGTTTCTTCAAAATTTCGAGAACGTCACCGATTGCCGGTTTCTCTTTTGAGATAATCAGTGCGGCATTGAAGGAATTCTCACAGCTATTGATTTTGCTTGTCATTTTCGCTAAATACTTGAGGATTTCGAGTGCGTCACCAATTGTCACCTTATTCCCGCCGAGGACATGACCCGGTTTCCCTGCAAACTCGGGAATACAGCAATCACAAGTCGGTGGATTACAGATTTTGCAGTCTTCGATTTCGCAACAGTCGGAGCAATGCTCGCCGCTGTCTTGACAGGTTTCGCAGTTTACGGGCTCGCAGGTACACCTCGTATTGCACTGAGCCATGCACTTGATACAGTAAGGTTGAGCTTCAACGCAGTTGTCGGAACAGAAAGGTCTGATGCAATCCTTGCTCTTGCAAAACCAACAAAGCCCTTCGAATACACCGCCACAATCCCATATACAGGGAGTTTTAGGTTCAACCTCGTGCATTTTCGCGAATGCACGAAGAACCGGCATATCGTTGTTCACGCCTTCGATGAACGTCCAGGTCTTTTCAAAATCGAATCCGTCAAATGAGGATTCAAGCTGCATTTGTTCGGTTGTAAGCGGAATCGTTGTGTCTTGGAATAAAAGGTTTCCCCACGGAACTCTTTTAACCCCTTTTTTGTCGTCATTAGAGAGAGGAATCCCTTCCACCTGCTGCAAACTGTCGATGTTCCAATAGATTGAGTTTAAGCGATTGGAATAAAAATTACCGATTGCCGCTACATAATCGACAGGTTCACTGCTTGTGGAATTTAATACGTCACCCGTATTGTAACTCCTCGATACGATAGTACCGCCGCCGTCTGCCGACCCTATAATTCCGCCTGTGATATTGCCGCCGTGTATAGTTCCTGTGTTATAGCAGTCGGAGATGTCAACACCGGGGGTTCGTTCGTCCCAAGTTGCCGCACCCATAATTCCGCCTGCACCACTACCGGCATAATTAAAACTCCAACTAACGAAAGAAGTTATATCACCTGTGTTGTAGGAATTTGTAATGCTTAAAGTGAGCCTGGATTCATCGTTACCTCCGACAATACCGCCGGAATCCCACCCTCCCTTGATGTTTCCGGTGTTGAAGCAACGGTCTATAATGATGCCTATGTCGCTTGACCACATTCTGTAAACATAACCTACAATTCCGCCTGACAAGTAGTTGTCCGATTCTACGTCTGCGGTGTTATAACAACCGATAATGTTTGAACCATTTGCAGACCCGAAAAGTCCCCCAACTGCAGAATTACTGCTGCTGTAACTTACGACATTCCCGGTGTTATAACAGTTGGTGATGATCGAATTTTCAACACTGCCGGCAATCCCGCCCACAACCAGCATCCCCCACCCCCATGAAAGTGATGTCTCATTAACTTTAATATCTGTATCTTCCAGACCGAGGTTTCGGATTATCGCACGCCCCTTAACAATTTCAAACAGACCATAACCAATATCGTATTGATAACCGATTTCCGTCACCATCACTTCAATCGTCATATTACGGATTACATACCCCTGTCCGTCGAAAACCCCTGTGAAACTGCCGAGAGGAGTCCAATCTTCGCCGCTCAAGTCTATGTCGGAAGTGAGGTAGTAATTTCCGCTAAGATTATCGTTAATCGCCTCAAGCCCTGCCCGGTCGGAAATAGCAATCCGGTCGGCATATTCGGGGCCATCCGGGTCGATAATACTAATCGGCGCGATGAAGTTTGGTAGGGTTTTGTGGGTCGGTTTAGGTTCGTCGCCGATTTCAACAATGTTGAAATCACCGATATTCTGCCGCTGTATATCGGAAAATGCAATCTCATAAGCCGCTTTTGAGCCACGCGGAACGTAAACCGTTATAACATCGGCACAGTTTTCGAAAGCGAACTGTTCATCATCACCCTTATACATATGCGGGGGTGTCGGCGACATAAATGTTACGGTCGCAAGGCTCGTACACCCGGAGAAAGCCCCATGGTCTAATTCTATAACAGTTTCCGGGATGACAACTGAAGTAATGTTCGTCTGACCGCTGAGTGCGTACATCCATACCGACACAACTTCATACCCGTCAAGTTCGGACGGAATGATTACATCACCGCCGACACCGTTATATGCGGTAATTTCGGCTTGGTAAGTGTCGTTTAACAAACCAATGTAGTACCATTGGTACTCCCAGTCGGAGGGCCCCGGTGTGTACATACGCTCGAACACCCGCAGAACAGGCATACCGTCATTTACACCGTCAAGGAACGCCCAGACATTCTCGAAATCAAATCCCGCAAAATCGGGAAGTGCAGTTTCTGCTTCGTCGTTGATTATACCTGAGCTATAGACTTTGCTGATTGCTACCTCCTCGTCTTCAACTGCAAAAATCCCATCCGCATTATACCATGCCACTTCCCCGATAATAGAGATATCGCCGATGTTATAGCAATCCAAAATGCTATGCCCGGGATTATCAAGACTTGCGACAATCCCCGCAGCATAAGCGACCGCTGATACTGTCCCCGCATTGAAGCATTGTTCAACCTTCAATGCCCCCTCAACGTGCCCGGCTATTCCACCGGCGATTGAGTAGGAGCCTAACTCATTACCGGTTATGTTCCCGGTGTTGAAACAGCCGTACACCGTACCGCCGCCGTAATAATCACCAACGATTCCGCCGACCACGTTACCGGATACATCAGCCGCATTATAGCTGAACTTGATGCTTGTTGTAACGGCTGAATTCCAGTCATCTACAATGCCGACAATCCCCCCGCCGGCATAACCCCAATCGCCGGAAGAGTTTAAACTAATGCTCCCGGTAGTGTAAACATTGCTGATAAGGCTTCCCTCAGCAAAACCGACAACTCCTCCGACAGCTCTCGCATCGGCTTCAACATTGATGTAGGTATCTTCCAATCCGACATTTCGGATTTCCGCCCCCGAAATGTGCCTGAACAATCCGGCTGAGGTAATGACCCTGCCTAATGGAGCATCAGTGTCGTAGGCTTTTGTAATCGTCATATTACGGATTACATACCCTTGCCCATCGAAAATCCCCGTGAAAGGAAAATCCGCGCCATCGCCGAGCGGCCGCCATTCCATCCATTCCATACCCGCTAAATCAATGTCATTGATTAAGTAATATTTATTGTTAGCGTTTCTGTGGTGGATGTCGTCCAATTCCGCTGCTGTAGATATGGGAATCCAGTCCGCATATTCGGGGTCATCAGGGTCGATAATCTTAATCGGCGCGATGAAGTTGGGTAGGGTTTTGTAGGCGGGAGTTGAGGTTGATACATCGTGTTCAACATCGCCTCCGGACCCGTTATATTTGATGAGAAATCCGTTTTCGATTACAAAATCACCTGTTGCTGTCGGTTGCACTCCCGTCTCTGCCGCGGGGAATACGGTAAGTACGCTTGCAAGAAGCGCGATTGCGAGGAACGTTGATAGAATCCTTTTCTTAATCATGTTTGAACCCTCCTTCAAAAATTATACCTTATTAATACATACACAATCGAGAACTGACGAACGTTGAGTTGAAACGTCGGAATCATGCCAAAAAAATCGATTCAAAATCAGTATATAAAATTATCTGCAATTTGTCAACGATTTTTGTGAAAATTGACTAATTTTTTTTTCGAGAAAACGCTTGACAAATCGAAAACGGCAGTGTATAATATCTGTACTAGAGCATATAATACAGATAATACGGTTTGAATACTATTTTGATGTGTCATAGTCGTTGTCCGCCATCATCGGCGGCGAGTACAGTTATGGAACTTGTTTCCGTAACTTCAAGACTTGCAATAAGGGGGTGAAAATATGTTTTCTGTTAACATCAAGGGCGGTTCGCCGATTTACGAACAGTTATGCGGGCGAATAACCGAGCTTATTTCGACGGGGGTGCTGCTTAAGGAAGAGAAACTTCCGGCTGTGCGGGAGGTAGCGAAGCAACTCGGCGTAAATCCGAACACGG
>WRKZ01000064.1 GCA_009777835.1 Oscillospiraceae bacterium
AACGAGAAACTGTTTCGTTTCACCCGCCCTCAACCCCCAAAAAGTAACGAGACGCGGGCGGCCTCGGCGGGGGGAACGGGACACGTTTCCGGTATTGTGAGAGAAGCGTACACTCCCACTTGCGAGTTCGCCTACAATACCGCCCACGTACCCCGAATACCCGTTATCGATTGCGAGTGTCACGTTACCGCTGTTGCTTGAGTGTGCGATTTCGGGAACCATTTCATAACTGTAACCTGCCCGCGCGACGATTCCGCCGACGTATACCGAGCCCGTTACATTCCCCCTATTGTGGGAGTTAAAAATCCGAGCATTGTTCGACATTGTACCGACAATCCCGCCGGTGTACGATACGGTTGGTTTATTACTTCCTGCTGTAATTACATCGGCAGCATTGTAGGAGTTGATAATCTCGTTTGGACTATTAGACCAAGCCTCAATACTTGCAGTAATGCCCCCCGCATACACAGTATCTTCACCTTGTGAGATTACCGAACCTGTAACATAGCAGTTGCTGACAGAAGACACTTTATCAGACTCCCTGACGATAGCCCCTGCCAATCCACCTGAGTAGGCATAGTATGCGGTGTTCATCATGAAGACATCTTCAAGCCCTAAGTTTTTGATTTGACCACCTCTGACAGTGTGGAAGAAGCCTATTCGTGCGCCTTGAATTATATGGCGATGTGCAATCACTTCAACCCCTGTGATTGCGTACCCCTGCCCGTCGAATACACCTGTAAACGGGGTGGATGACTCGCCTATCGGAACCCAGTCAATCCCCGTTAAGTCGATATTAGCAGTGAGGTGGAATTTCCCCGACAAATCTTCACGGATTAGCTCTAAATCCTCACGCGTGGCAATCGGGATTGAGCCTTCGGCGGGCGGGGCGAACTCCTTTATAAGGAAGTCACGTGTCGGTGCCGGGCGAGGGACTGTCGGCGTGAACTTCCACCCCGATTGAGATGCTTGCAGAATCGGGAAGCCGTCGTTCACTCCGCTCCTGAATCCCCACACTTCGGTGAAGTTAAATCCGCGAGCGTAAGTCGCTTCTTGCCGTAGTTGAGCCGCTGTCATCGCAGTCAACTTAACCGTTTCGACCTCTTCACCGCCGACTGCAACAGCTTTCTTGTCGGCTTGTGCGATTGGTTCGTTGTTTTTGGTGAGTTTAGCCTCACTATTCCAAAAGACGTTGTTCGTGTACACGCCCGAGTCAATGACGTTTCCGATTACCGCCCCTGCGTGAGGTGCCGCCTGAACATCTCCGGTAGTGTAGCATCGGCGAATACTGCTTTCGGTGTAAATCTCACCTATCAGTCCACCTGCGTAACCATTTAGGTTGTTGTCGTTCATCGCCGTGATGTTACCCGTGTTATAGCAGTCACTCATAGCGATTCGCCGACTGCTCCCCACGATTCCGCCCGCTATCGTTTTGTTGGTGCCGCTCGTGGAATTGGCGGTAAACAACGCCGTCACTTTTCCTGTGTTGGAGTTGTGTGATACTGTCATTCCGAAGTTGCGGTTCTCGTCAAGGCGAGTTGCGAATATTCCCCCTGCGATAACATCAACATTAGCACCTGAAGAAGTCGCGATGATTTCCCCGGAGTTGCTGTTGCCGCTGACTATGTTGCTTTCGATAACTAAAGCGGCAAGTCCCCCCGCGGCAGCAGAATGTCTCAATGCGGTTGCCGTGATGTTGCCGTAGTTGTGGTTGTTTTGGAGTTTGTTTTCCTTAGACGTTGTGCTTCTTGCAATCGAGATTAGCCCACCTGCACGAGCCGCCCCGTTGTCGGCGGTTGCGGTTGCGGTTATGTCGGCGTAGTTTGCACAGTCAATGAAGTCATGACTTCCTTCGTAGTTGATGAAAACGCCGCCTATAATCCCACCTGCGCCTGCACCATCGCCGAAGTTGTTACCACCTACTGCGTTGATCTCTCCTGTGACATATACGTTGCTTACGGTGACGTTGCTCTGCCAGTTGTAGCCGATTAACGCCCCTGCCGTACTGTTCCCTTTAATGTAGACGTTTTCCAACGCTAAGTTCCTAAAAGCGGTTGAACGATTGTCACCGACAAAGCTGATATGTCCGAACAGCCCCGCATTTGACTGTCCCACAACTTCAAGGTTGTGGATTGCGTGACCCTGCCCATCAAAAGTCCCTATAAAAGGCTTGTCGGAATCCCCGATTGGAACCCAGTCAATCCCGACTAAGTCAAGATTGGTTGTGAGGTAATAGTCCCAGTTCATGGGCAGACCGCCCTCAGCACCGATTTTGAGCAAGTCTTCAATACTGCTAATCGGGAACGCGCCTTCTACCGGTGGTTCAATGCTCCCGAGGAATTCCTTGCTCGGCCCCGGGGTAGGCGTGGTAGAAATGTAATTCAACCCCGGGTAATGCGCCATTAGAATCGGGAATCCGTCATTCTCCCCGCTCTTAAACCCCCACGTTCCGTTGAAGTTAAAGACCGGGTATGACGATTCTTGCTTCATTTGAGCGGTAGTCAATGTGGTTACTCCGCTTTCGCCGTCACCCTCGCCTACGGCTTTAATCGCAGTGCCGCTCAACACGAAATTGTTACGGATTATGCCGCCTTTGAGGTTCAGCCCGACGATTCCGCCGGAGTCTAACCCCGAAACAGTTCCGGTACTGTAGCTTCGGCGAATACTGCTGCGCTCGGAATTACTCCCGATGATTCCCCCCGCGTAACCCGTGGTATTATCGGGGGTCGAAGTCGTGACTTTACCGGTGTTGTAGCAATCGCTCGTGTTACTGTGGAGAATACCGCCGATTCCCCCTGCATAAACGCTGAAAACGTCTTTTTCCACCGTCATAGTCGCGGAAACGTCACCCGTGTTATAACAGCCGTTTACTGTACCGAAGATGCCGTCGTTCACGAAGTTTACGCCGACGATTCCGCCCGCGATAACGTCGGTATTTTCCTCACCGGGGTGTATGCCGAAGAACACTCCCGACGATGTCGCGAGTATGGTACCGGAGTTAGAGCAGTTTTGAATCGCATCGTTTCTGCTGAAACCGCCTGTGATTCCCCCTGCACGCGCACCGCCCGTGGCTGTTGCCGTGATATTCCCGACATTGTGGACGTTGTTAACGGTGCTGTAATTGTGCAGGTTCGCGACGATTCCCGCGGCTGAAGCACTGCCCGATACATACACCGGGAATTCGGGGTAAGCGTCCTCGAAATTCACCCCGATAGCGGTTACGTCGGCGGCGTTGTAGCTGTTGAATATTGCGATATCCCCGGGCGGGTTAACCGCCTGTGCCGACGTCGCGAATCCGCCCGCACTCGCCCCACAGCCTTTAGTGGTAATCGAGCCTGTGACGTAGCAGTTGTCGACAGTCGTGCTACCGCGACCTTGGGAAAACAATGCACCTGCACCGGCGTTGACTTCGGCAAAGGTGTCGATGTGGACATTCTCCATTCCGAGGTTTTTGATAACCGTCTCGTAGTTGTGCCACCTTGACCCGTCATGCCACATACCGGAGACATTCCTAAACAAGCCCGAAGCTCTGCCCTCACCGACAGTGGTCATGTTCTTGATGACGTAGCCCTGCCCGTCAAAGATTCCCGTGAAGCTATTGCCATTGTGTTCACCGATTGGCTCCCAGTCTATTCCGGCGAGGTCGATGTCGGCGGTGAGGTGGAAGTTTTCGTTAAAGTTGTACTCATTACCGATTTTGAGCAGTTCGGCGACGTTGGGAATCGGGCGCGAACCTGCAATCGGCGGTTCAATCGGCATTAGGAATTTGCCGTTTGAGCCGTAAGCCTTTCCGTCTAACGCGCTTTGCAGCTCTGCCCCGACGAGTTCCGACGATTGAGCCGGGATAGTCATCGTCGGGATTGCGGCAATCAGCATCGCGAATGTGATGAACATGGATATGATGCGTTTTTGAGTTTGATTCATGCGTTTCATAGGGGATTCCTCCAATTTTAATAATATACTTAAATCTTGTTACCGATTATATCACGAAACCGTGATTGTGTCAAGTTTCACCAAAAAAATATTTAAAAACTCCCCTTCTGCGAACAGAGGAGGAGTTTTCTTCTTTTTACAAGATTAATCAGCAACAGCTTCTTTAAGAGCTCTTCCTGCTTTGAAAGCGGGGCGTTTAGTTGCAGGGATTTTAATCTTTGCTTTTGTCTGCGGATTTACGCCTTCACGTTCAGCGTGTTCGCGTACTTCAAACGTGCCGAATCCAACCAACTGTACTTTATCGCCTTGAGCAAGTGCTTCGGTGATGCTGTCGATTACTGCAGCTAATGCTATGTCCGCATCTTTCTTTGTTGTTCCGGCTTTCTCAGCCACCATGGTAACGAGATCTGCTTTGGTCATTTGATTTGTTCCTCCATTTTTTAGAACTTACTTGTTTTCACGACTTATAAACCCACGTCTTTTGAAGCCTGCCACAACCTTTCAAGCTCTTCCTTAAAAATCGCTTCGTTACGCAATTTTTCGCGTAATCGCTCGAAATTTTCACCCGACTTCAATAACGTGTCCTCAAGTCTCTTAAAACGCATTATAAACTTATTTATTGCGAAAGTCAAGGCTTTTTCAGAATCTTTTTTTAGAAATCTTCCGACGTTACAGCAAGATAGTAAAATATCACCAAATTCTTCCGCTATTTGAGCCTCGTCTTTGTGCATTATTGCTAACTCAAGTTCGGCTATTTCGCTTTTTAAACCCTCAAGGGTCTCATTGACATCGGTAAAGTCAAACCCTACCATTCCCGCTTTTTTACCGACCTTTTCGCCCCTCATAAGTGCCGGCAATGACTTAGGAACGCTAAGTAATCGTTCGGTGACTGTTTGCTCTTCCTTTGATTCGGATTTAAGCTCTTCCCAATTTTTCAAAACTTCCTCGGTTGAATCGGCTTTAACGCTCTCGAATACGTGCGGATGACGGTAAATAAGCTTCTTACAGATTCCGGCGCAAACATCAGTGAAATCGAACGAGTCTGTTTCGCCGGCTATTTCAGCATGAAACACCACCTGCAACAGCAAATCGCCCAATTCCTCACACAACAACTTCGGATTGCCCGAATCTATAGCCTCGGCGACTTCGTAAGCCTCCTCAATAACATTTGAACGAATCGAAACGTGTGTCTGCTCTTTATCCCACGGACATTCTCTTCGAAGTTGCGACATTATCTTTAGCAAATCGCCTACATCATAGCGAGGATATATCTTCGAATTCAAAAATCGTGACAGTCTGCTAATCGGCAACCCCATGACGTTGTAGAAATCACCTTCTATACTCTTAACCAATAACATTCCCCTGCCCTGAATACCATACGCCCCTGCTTTATCAAACGGTTCGCCGGTTTCGATATACGCATTGATTTCAACATCATTCAAATCGTGAAACGTTACCGCGGTTTCCTCACAGAAAGTCATCTCCAAACTGTTATCGTTCTTATCAATCACGGAAACACCCGTGAAAACGCAATGACGTTTCCCCGAAAGTCGTTTCAGCATAGCGAACGCTTCGGCTTTATCTGCGGGCTTGCCAAGAAACTCACCGTCTATGACTACAAGCGTGTCGGCACCAACTACGATTGCATTCGGATAGGCAGAAGCAACCTTCCGCGCTTTTTGCCGTGCAAGAACCATAACCGCCTCCTGTGGCGAACTGCCCGGGGGAATAGTTTCTTCAATTTCTGCCGGAACCGAGTCAAATACAAATCCTGCCGATTCCATGAGCTCTCGCCTTCGAGGCGATGCGCTTGCGAGAATAATTTTCTTCATAATTTTAGCATACCTTTCGGTTTTATTTTACTCTTTGAGGATATTCACACAAATCTTTCAACCCGCAGGAATCGCAATTTGGATTCCCGGCTTTGCATACGTTTCTTCCGTGAAGGACGAGTCTGTGACAAAAATTCAGTCCGTCTTCCGGCGGAATTATTTCCCATAACTTCGCTTCTACTTTAAGGGCGTTCTTGGTCGAAACCATCCCCAACCTCCCCGATAAGCGAATCACATGGGTATCTGCGACTATAGCGGGTTTTCCGTACAACTCTCCCAGAATCAAATTAGCGGTTTTACGGCCGACTCCGGGGAGCTTCAGCAGTAAATCCATCTCGTCCGGAATTACCCCATTATAATTTTCGAGGAGTTCGACACAAATTGCCACGATATCTGCCGCTTTAATCTTGAAAAGCCCGCAAGGTTTGACTATTCGTTCCACATCGGCAGTTTTCGCATCGGCGAAATCCTGAATACAAGGAAACGCTTTGAACAAATCGGGAGTAACCAGATTAACCCGTTTATCGGTGCATTGAGCGGACAGCCTAACCGCTATCAACAGTTCATGCGGTGCCGAATAGTTCAGCATACAACGCTGTTTACCGGGATAGAGTTGCCCCAGTTTCGCTATGATTTCGATGATTTTACTATCTTTCATTTAACACGCTATGCGTGGTTTGCCCGCACACCGACGAACGGTGAAAATACAGCCTTTCACACGCGTCCTTTCTTGATTAATTTTTAAACTACGGAAACGCTATATACATCCACAGTAAGTCTGACGATACAGAGCGTACTTCTTCGATAATTCGACTGAGCGATTATATCCGTTTTTCTTTTTGAAATCGTCTAACACGACATCGAGCCTGTATCTCCCCGCCAGGGCCGCCGCAATCGGATTGATTGTATCGGCTTTCTTTTTCGAACCCATGGTCAAGGTTGTGGTAAAACAGTCAAACCCGTGAGACTTTGCGTATTTTGCCGTCTCCTCCAATCGAATGAGGAAACATTCCTCGCAACGCACCGGAATAACAGGTTCATATTCGGGGACGATTAACCGGGGGCGAAACGGGGAATCATACGCAATTGCGAGAAATCGCTTCAACTCATCTAATCGTTTATTGTATTCTTCAAGTGGATGAATGTTCGGATTACAAAAAAACAACGTTATGTCATAATTCGAGAGCAAGCGTTCGAGAACCGCACTTGAACATGGCGCGCAACAGCTATGAAGCAGTAATTTTGGCAAGCTCATTCGATTTTCCCCACAATCTCAAAACTGAATCCCCTTTGCCACAAATAGGCAGACATTTTCACCAACCAACTTTCACCGGGATTTAACATGAAGCCTTCAGGCGGACTC
>WRKZ01000065.1 GCA_009777835.1 Oscillospiraceae bacterium
TACTCTACGACCGTGTAGGAGAGCGCGAGAAGGCATTCGCTCATCACGAAGCGGCAAAAAAAATTCGCCCCGATAATCCCGCCGTGGTTTACAATGACGATTACTTTGCGAAATTACGCTCTTTAACTCCGAAAATTTCTACAGAATTTTCTCCGCAGGGCGAGCAAAGCCCGCCCTTAGGAAGGATGTGCTGATTGGATATGCCGAATACTACCAACATAGCGTTTTCGCCTGACATTGAATCAAAGTGTTGCTGTTGTAACCGTAACTGTAACTCTTCAAGGGCGAACCCCTGCCGACTTCCTAAAAAATGCCCGCCGCAATCGGTTTATCCACATCGCGAATGTTGCGCTTGTCATGGATTTCCCGGACCGCCAGGGCCTATGGGGCCGAGGGGGTACACCGGTTTAAGGGGTGAACCCGGCTGTCCCGGCTCTCCCGGACCGAGAGGGAATCCGGGGCCGATGGGATTTCCGGGTGCACAGGGTATTCCCGGTCCGAAAGGCGAACGCGGTGCGCAGGGTTGTCCCGGTCCTCCCGGTCCGGAAGGTGTACAGGGATTGCCCGGTCCTCCCGGTTGTCCCGGTTCTCCCGGATTGCAGGGCATCGAAGGCAGAGAAGGCCCGCAAGGTCTTCAGGGTGCGCGGGGTTGTCCCGGCCCGGAAGGCCCCCAAGGCGAACAAGGTGAGCAGGGGATTCGCGGAGTCACCGGTGCTACGGGGGCTACCGGCCCGTCAGGGGTGAGCGTATCCGAAATGTTCGTTCCGTTTTGTTTCGGCAACGGTAACGTTTCTTTGAAAAGCGGTCGGGTCGTACTTTGCGGATTTGGTTCACACAGTGAACACAGCTTTCCGTTAAGCGACGGAGGATTCCTTATGAGTGAGAACGCCCATTCATTCGTTTTGCCTTGTTCTGTAAAAGTAGGGGCAATATCGGCGGATTTCGTGAACGAACGAAACTGCGAACCCTACGTGATTCTCGCAACCGCACCTTTAGGGAGTGATTTGTTCACGCTTATACCCGCCACCGAAACAAGAAAATGCCGTGCTGTCACAGAACCCCCGGAATCCGTAGAATTGTCGGAAACTTCAACCGTTGAAATCGCCGCAAACTCACGGGTTGCGATTTGTTGCGGAGTCAGGGGTTACGACGAAGAGTATGAGGAGTATACGGTTTTCTGTTCGGGGGGAATCTTTTTGGAGAAGTTGTAGTCAGTAGCAAGTTGTCTTTATGTATCTTTATCGGTTTGACGAAACTGCTTCAGATTACCGATTTTGTTCCGTCTCTCAACCAGGATTTCTTCGACCTGCCCCCATTCTAATTCCGATTGGGCGCACAGAACGAGAATGTGGTAAATCAAATCGGCGATTTCATTGCTCAGTTCAGCGTTGTCGCCGTTTTTTGCGGCGATAAGCATCTCGGCAGACTCTTCACCGCACTTTTTGAGGATTTTATCGATTCCTTGTTCGAAAAGATAGCAGGTGTACGAACCCTCCTGTTTGTCTTGCTTGCGTTCCAGCACTATGTCGTATAGCTCCCGAATAATATTCATGTTTATGACCATACCTTTCCGAGACACAAAGCCTCTATGAATAAGCCTGTCAAGCTCACCTGCTCGGCGGCGAAGCCACCGACCTGTGAGTTATTATTCAAACTATTCTCTTGATAATATAATTGAAAACAGTATATCACAAAAAGTATTGAATTTCAAGTGCTGATTTTCCTTGACAAGCCCCCGCAAAGTGTGTTATAATGAAAGCCATGGAAATTGAAAAAACGATTACAACCCCGATTCATTCGGAACACGTCCGTGCTGTATTCGGTGATTTCGACGAGAATGTCAAGATTATTCAAGAACGATTCAGCGTAACCGTTACCGAAAGAGACGGCGGAATCAAGGTCAAGGGTTCGGTTGGCGAATCGGTGGATTTAGCCGTCCGCGCGATTGAAAGTATGGTGCAAAGCGTTCAACGCGGGATTCCGCTTACCGAGCAGCAGGTTCGCTATATCTCGGACATGACCGGAGAAGGGCAGGGGGATTCCCTCAAAGAGTTGAATTCCGACTGTGTGTGTGTTTCTTTTACGGGGAAGCCGATTCGCCCTAAAACCATCGGCCAGAAACGTTACGTTGAAAAGATTGCGCGTAATACCATTGTCTTCGGGGTAGGCCCTGCCGGAACCGGCAAGACTTATCTGGCGGTTGCGAAAGCAGTTCGTGCGTTCAAGGAAAAGCAGGTTCAGCGGATTATCTTGACTCGGCCCGCAGTGGAAGCAGGAGAGAAGCTCGGCTTTTTGCCCGGTGATTTACAAAACAAGGTTGACCCCTATCTTCGGCCGCTCTATGACGCGCTGTTCGATATGATGGGGGCAGAAGCGTTTCACAAAAATATGGAGCGTAATACCATTGAAGTCGCGCCGCTTGCTTATATGAGAGGGCGAACCCTCGATGACAGTTTCATCATTCTTGATGAAGCTCAGAACACCACCCCCGAACAGATGAAAATGTTTTTGACACGTCTGGGGTTCAACAGCAAAATGGTGATTACCGGGGATATTACTCAGATTGATTTACCCGACAAGAAACGTTCCGGATTGGTGGAAGCGATATCGGTTCTTGACGGAATCGCCGACACCGCTATTTGCCACTTCTCCCATAAAGATGTTGTGCGGCACAGATTGGTTCAGGAAATCGTGAAAGCCTACGAAAAGCACGGCAATCGCGGCGAAAATCCGCGTCAATCGGTGAAAAAGCCTGAAGTTAAGCGGTTTTACAAGTTGCGAAAGTAATTTACGGCGTTGAAGAAAAGGCGGCGAAAAAACAAGAAACAGGGGAATTTTAGTGGTCAATTTCAAACTTTTATATAATGATAAAATCAAATCGGGGGTGAATTTCCGGCCGATTGCGTACAAATGCTGTTGCGCAACACTACAGTCTGAGCGATATCCGTATCTTTCGGAGGCTTCGCTCGCTCTCGTATCCGACGAAGAAATCCGCGGATTGAATCGGCAGTACCGACAAATCGATTCCTCTACAGATGTGCTGTCGTTTTTGATGGGAGAGCCTAATTTCGAGACCGAGGCGATGGTTTTAGGCGATATTATCATCTCATTTCCGACTGCTTCACGTCAAGCGGCGAAGTACGGACATTCTCTTGAGCGGGAACTGGCATTCTTGACGGTTCACGGAATGTTGCATTTGTTAGGCTACGACCACAAGGACAAGCAGGAGGAAGGAATCATGTTTGCAAAACAGGAACAGATTCTGCAAAAAACAGGTATTGTCAGAACTGTTTGAAAATAAATCAAGAACAGATAGATAAGAAAGGGTGCGGCGGCAAACCACGCATGGCGTGTAATATGACGAGTAAGCTTTATGATTTGAGAAAGAGTTTTGTCTACGCTTTCCGCGGAGTTGTGTTCTGTATTAGATATGAGCGTAATATGCGGATTCATGTAACAGCGACCGTGTACGTCTTCTTTTTCGCTTTGACTTTTTATGAACTCAACAGAGCGGAATTGATTCTGCTGATTTTGACCTGCTCGGTTGTGATGTCACTTGAAGCACTCAACACCGCACTTGAAGTCCTTACCGATAAAGCCAGCCCGGAATACTCCTCACTTGCCAAAGCGGCGAAGGATGCGGCGGCGGGTGCGGTCTTACTGTCTTCGATTGCGGCGGCGATAATCGGGGTGCTGTTGTTTTGGGATTTAGAGATGTTCAGGGTAATAGCCGATTACTTTATACAAAGTCCGTTGTTGTTGGTCGCTCTGTTGATTTCGGCGATTTTAGCGGGAATATTCGTGTTAAACGGGAAAGAAAGGCGTAAACGTGGAAAAAGAAAGTAGCTTGAAAATGAAAACGGTGTTTGCAGCAGTCTGCGGTAAGACTAATGCAGGAAAATCGTCCCTCGTAAATCTGTTGGTGGGGGAAAAAATCGCGATTGTTTCGGACAAGCCGCAGACGACCCGTATGCGGATTAACGGGATTCTCACGAAGGGTGACACCCAGTTTGTGTTCGTTGATACACCGGGATTTCATAAGGAAAAAAGTGCGTTATCGAAGCATATGCACAAGTCTATAAGGAGTTCGGTTGCAGGGGTCGATGTGATTCTGTATTTGACCGACTGCACGAAGAAACTGTTCTTAGATTCGGAAATCATGAACGAAACCACCCCGGTGGTTCTGCTTTTGAACAAGGTTGATTTAATTAAAGATAAATCGCAGTTGTTGAAGAGCATTGAAGAATACAGCAAACTTCGGGAATTCGCCGAAATCATTCCTCTCAGCGTAAAAGATAAAATCAATACCGAGAAAATTGTTCCGATTTTGGAACGCTATGCAAAAAACAACGAATTTCACTTTGAAACCACGTTCCCGACCGACCAACCCGAAAAAATCTGGCTGTCGGAGATTATCCGCGAGAAACTGCTTAATGAATTGCGGGAGGAACTCCCTCATGGGATTGCCGTACAAATCGAGAATCTGGAGCATGGGAAAACCAACAGAGGGAAAGAAATCGTGGACATATCTGCTGCGATTATCTGCGAGAAATCCGGTCATAAGGGTATGATTATCGGAAAGCAGGGGAGTCTCCTGAAAAAAATCGGTGAGCTTTCACGGCTTGAGACCGAGGAGTATTTCGGGTGCAAAGTGCATTTGAAACTCTGGGTGAAGGTTGCCGAAGATTGGCGCAATCGCGAGAATCTTATCTACGAATTCGGATTGAGGTCGGATTAGTGCTGGTAACAATCAACGGTCTTGTAATATCGCGGCGGGAATTCGGTGAGACTTCTTGCTATATTGACATCTTCACCAAGGAGTTTGGCGTAATCGAAGTTGCGGCAAAAGGGGTCAAGAGTCTGAAGAACTCCAACAACTCTTCAACGGGGCTGTTTTCGTATTCGACGTTTTGCATGAATAAGCGGAATCTGCGATACACTATTAATTCGGTGAAGATGAATCACAGTTTTCATCGACTTTCGAGCGATTTGAAAAGGTTGGCATTGGCTGCTTATTTCGCCGAGCTGATTAGGTTTACGGCAACTCCCGAACAGGACAGCGGAGGAATGTTGCGCTTAACCCTGATTGCGTTGTATGAGCTTTGCCGCGATAAATACAACATACAGCAGATAAAATCGGGGTTTGAGTCTGAGTTCGCTTGTGAGTTGGGATTCGGAAAAGGGGATTCCCCCGATTCTCCCGAATCGTATCTGCTGGAGCGGTTAGAAGTCAAGGGATTCAAAACGCTTGACTATTATAAGAGTATATAAATAATCCAATGAGCGAAGGAGAATCCATGTCTTTATTTTATAATCCGCAAAAATCGGGGAGGGGTGTTTCTAAAGACGAAGTCCGTAAATCCCCCACCGAAATGAAACCTTTTTTCAGGTTTTTCGAAATATTCGGAAGGAAATTCTGGTACATCACTCAATTGAACATCGTGTACCTGCTGCTCTGTATCCCGATTGTGACAATCGGGCCGGCTACTGCAGCGATGACCCATGTAATGCGAAAGTTTATTCTCGAACAGCCGATTTTTGTTTTTTCGGAATTTTGGTCGGCGTTCAAGAAGCATTTTAAACGCACCTGCTTCCTTGGAATTGTCTCGCTGAGTGTTTTGGTAGCGTCGGCGTATTCGATTTTTGCCTACAGCAGTATAGTTGCCTCCGCCCCGAGTTTTCAAAACTACTTCATGCTTGCGATGGGCATGGTGTCGGGTTCGGTCTTTCTGACGATTAACACCTACGTGTATCCGCAAATCATTTGCCTTGATTTGCCGTTCGGTTCGATTTTGAAGAATTCGGCGATTCTTTGTCTCGTCGGATTTAAACGAAACGTGTTCACGGTTGTCATATTCGTTTCGGTGGTGATTGCCATGATTTTTTATTTCCCGTTTTCGATAGTTGTGGTGTTTTTCGCACCGTTCTCGTGGCTGGCATTTCTCTGCGTTTTTAATTCCTACCCGGCAATTCAAAAGTTTATCATAGCACCTTTTTATGAGAAACAGGGATTGCCGAATCCCGAAATCCCGGATTTTGATGAAAAATCCGATTCTTCAGATGAAGAACGCGGGAAAAAGACGGCATTATTTACCGATTTAGGCGGACAGGAAATCCCGATTAATAAGAAAAAGGTAAAGCCTACCGGAAAAATAATTAAATAACTTGATTTTTTTGTTAAAATCTGCTACAATAGACAGAGAGGCGTGTATTACGCGATTTTTTAGCAATATAAGGGGGATTAATCATGAAGGCTGACCTGCATTGTCATACCACGCTTTCGGACGGTTCGTTGGGAATCGAAGAAGTGATTGCACAAGCTAAACGAAACGGGCTTGATTGTGTTGCAATCACTGACCATGACACGCTTTCTTCTATGTCGCGTGCGGCGGTACTCGGCAAGCGTTACGGGGTAGAGGTGATTCCCGCTGTGGAGTTTTCCGCTTACGACGGCAAACGAAACACGAAAGCACACATAATTTGCTATAACCCTGCTAAACCCGACAGGCTGGAGGGGTTATGCCTTCGGACTTGCGATGTTCGTAAGATGCGGGGGAAATCGATGTCGATGAAGGTGATTGAGAATTTTCCCGTTACATTAGAGAATATCGTGAAATATGCAGCGGGCAGTAAAGCGATTTATAAATGCCATATAATGCACGCTTTGATGGATTATGGGTATACTATAGACTTATACGGGGAAGTCTACGACAGACTGTTCAGTGCTGTGGACGGGCTTTGCGCTGAAATAGTTCGAAATGAAATGACCGAATATCCGGAAGTCAAGTTCGTTTGTCAGCTTATTCGTTCTGCGGGGGGAATAGCGGTTCTGGCGCATCCGCGGGTCTATGATAATTTCGATTTATTGGAGGATTTAGCCGAAAGCGGATTGATTCACGGGGTCGAAGTCTGGCATTGTTCGAGTACCGACCAAGACCGTGAACGTATGCTTGGAGTCGCTGAAAAGCATAATTTGAT
>WRKZ01000066.1 GCA_009777835.1 Oscillospiraceae bacterium
AACGCGATTGAAACGTCTTGCACGAAAAACTATATGTTATTCGAAGTGTCAAGAAATGCACAAAATTATGTTGGCGTTACTTATAAACGTGTTGGAATTTGGCCTTAAACTAAACTGATACATGACCCTGACTTTTGCACTCGTGTTGACCCTAATCCCGACTGTGCCATTGTGACTGTATCGGCGAACACCGACCTCACATACAGTAATATTAAAGGCGTAACGTTGAACCTGCCGCCCGAAACGCCTGTTGAGGTAGGGAAGGCAGGTTTATTGCGAGATTCCAATACAAAATTCCGGCACGATATGTATGCTGATTGACGGAACTTCTGCAGATGAGTGGGTCAGCGAATATGCAAAATCAACCATACTGTTCATTTTGGCAGCAACAGCAGTTACATTCATATTCTTTCTGCTTATTAAACGGCGGTTTGAAGTAAGTAAAAAGATGGTGATATCCATTATAATTTTTGCACAGGTTTTTATGGTTGCGACAACCTTTAACTTCTTTCAAAGCTCGTATTATGAAAAATTAGACACAGCAGCCGAAATAATAATGAATGTTATCAAAAGCGATGTTGAAAAACTAACCAAATCCGGAATACCTGCAGAGGAATTTGTCGGTTTTGATGAGTATTTGCAAAGCATTGCAGATTATGTGCCGTCGTTCAGTTATATCCAATTTGATTTCCAAACGGGATTAAAACCGGAGGTTGCGCATATAGATATGTCTTTTGAAGGTGTTGATTTATATGGAATAATCGACCAAGGAATAATCAGTGCAACATTGTTTTCTAATGTTATTGACACGGTTGTCCTTAGCAACAATTACAGGACGTATTATAGCGGCGGCACAGCCTGAGAAAGAATCGCGTTCTCAAATGCTAACGGCTCTTCTCGGTGGTACGTTAATCGGATTTTGCTGCGGAGCGGTAATTGGAGGGCTTTTAAGTGACCGTTTTGGGTTCTCGTTTGTATTCCTGTTATCTGCCGCAATGATGTTGATATGTCTGCCGTTTTTGAAAAAATCCGGGCTTTCAGTGTTTCCAACAGATAGTTTGTCATTCAGTGGCTCTCTCTCGCTCTTTAAAACACCCAAGACTGCGGCATTCCTCATTCTTATCGTGTTTCCTTTATATGCAGGCGGCGTGTTTGTTTCCTTCGGCGTTCCGCTATATGGAGCTATCATCGGACTAAGCTCTACTATTATATCTGCTTTGATTATGGCGAACAGCTTGATTGCGGCGTATTTCTCACCATTTACATCAAAGTTCGTAAGAAAGATTATGGGATGCGGCAAGGGTGTTCTCCTCTATGGAATACTTACCGCCTTGATTTTGTTTGCAGTTTCTCTTTTTCCGAATCTTATTTTTCTTGTCTGCGCTGTTGTCCTGTTAGGAGTTGCGGACAGTTTCGGTCTTGTATTGGTTATCGAAAGGATTGCGGCTAAAAACGCAGGCTCTATGATAAGCATGACATTGACAGGAAAGGCGGGTCAAACAGTTGCGCCGCCTGTTATAACAGCAGGCGGAGGTACACCTATCTTTCTTGCAATCGGCACTGCTGTCGGTACACTTATCTATGCTCTGTTCTTTTCAAGAAAAATGTCTTTGTCAAAATAAATTTGTAGCAAATACAAATGTATTTTTGCAGCACCCACAGATGCCGCCTTCTGCACTCAACGATTTCGCAAACTTCTTCAAAAGTGTACTTTTCAAACGTCTTTGCGACATCAAATTTTCCGGCACGATATGTTCGTATTTTTCGTTAAGTATACGAATCTCTGAAGCTGTTTTGTACATGGTTTTACCTCTGTATTACTTTGTCAATAAATAATGACTGATTTCACTTATGTTGTGTGAGTTTCCATAAACCGAAACGGGACTGAGCAGGATTGAAACTTTCTAATCTATCTGTATCGCAGAATTCAAACAAAGGTTTCATCGAAATCACACCCTCGGAGTTGTCAACCGATTGGTCCAAATCTATAGTTGTTATAAAATTTCTGATAATATTCATACCTAATACGCCTGCACCGGAAGCACTGCAATCTTCATCGAAATCAATTACATGAACGGACACCGCACCCAAATTTACTTCACCTAACCAAAATTCTTTAACGGTAACGATTCTGGCATCTTTCTTGCCGCCGATTCCACCAACTTTAACAGTCGGTGCATCTTTTAACGAAACCCCTGCACGTTTAGCGACCGACGTATCTATAGAAGTCATAGTCGCGCCCGTGTCAAACAGCAAATTGCAATTAGACAGTCTGTTAAAGTTATAGTTCCACAGTTTCGGTTTCACCCACATAACACCATCTAAAAGGGACACACCTAACTTTATCACAAGCCCACCCCCAGAAACGGTTTACGTTCGCCTACATAAAACACGGAACACTCCCCATAAGTTTCATAATCTTTGTCTAACTCCATAACAACATCGTATATTTTGTCCTTGCCCTTAGAGCAATAATATCTAACTATCCCGGAAAAGTTTTCATCGGACTGATTAGTCGCTACAACCCAGTTACCCCAGTATTTATTTTTTATCTCGTCAAAGGATAAAAATATTGGATTTTCCACTTTATTAACTTCGCGGTTCATTCTCATCAACTCCTACCTTTTTTGCAGTATCGGTTTTACAGCACTCATTATAGCACGGATTGCTGTAAAAGTCAAGAAGTTTTTTCAACTTAACAAATTTTTTTGTAATAAAGTGCTTGATTTTTTGTTCCGCCTGTGATATAATTGAGGGAGTGCTTATATATTACTCCGCTCGAAAAGTCTTGTCTAATCAGGCAAAGCCCGATTAGGACTTTTCTCGCTCAAATGGCTCTGTGTCTCGTCTGCCTTCGGCAGACAACCGACACAGGTAGCCGATTAAGTCGCAACTTATCGTGCGACTTAATAGTACCGAATTTTTAAATGAAAGGTTGTAACGAAAATGAAGAAGAAAAGGAGAAATACACATATAATGAAAATAAAACGACTAAAACAAAGGCTGACCGCCTTACTGCTGACAGTGTCACTGCTCACAACGCTGATTACTTACCCGCACGGCAATGCCGACTTGCCCGTGATTACGACAGTGTCGGCGGAATCCGAGCCGCCCGCCCCCGACTTCGGCTGGTACTACGAGCTTGTCAACGGCAACTGCGAAATCCGTAACGCCGCTGAGTTACTGGGCTTTGCCATAATCGTCAACACCGGGAGCGACGGTTGCACGGCATCGCCCGTCGAGAATCAATGCACCGGGTGCAAAGACGACCCCCCAACCACTTGCGACTTCAAAGACGAAGACTTCCAAGACAAGGTCGTCAAACTCAACCGGCATATTGACTTAGCAGGCATTGACGACTGGACACCGATTGGGACTTCCGCAAACCCATTCAAAGGTACATTCGATGGTAACGGTTATGCAATCTTCAACCTCACCATTGATGATTCAGCCGAGAAATACGACCACGCAGGACTCTTCGGTTATATCGAAAGCGGCTGTGTTAAAAACTTAACTTTAGTAGATGCTCACGTTAAAGGCAATAGAGGGAACGCTGGTGGAATCGCAGGAATGGCGTTTAATGCGGAGTTTAGCAATTGCTACGTCATCAGCTCTGCGATAAGAGGTAGTTCGATTATCGGCGGTGCGAACTTTTATGGCGGTGGAATTGTTGGAAAAATCAGCGGAGAGTCCACAGTCGAGCGTTGCTACACAGAGGGCGACATTAAGGGGACTGTTGCGGGCGGACTCGTTGGTTCTGCCGAAGCCGGAAACGTCATCATCGTCAACTCCTACTCCGAGGCGGACGTAGAAGGCTTAGCCCAAGCCGGGGGAATCCTCGGGAAAACGGGAGGTGCTAACACCGTGATGTACACCTACTTTGCCGGGACGCTCACTGCGGGGAGTGACCTGCAGGCGAGTGAGACCCCCGCTGTCGGTGGAATTGTGGGCTATGTGAACTATGTGGACTATAACGAACCGCCCGCAATCGTGAACAACGCCGCCTTGAACGAATCCATCGATGCGGGGGACGTTCCTACGGACGCAATCGGGCGTGTGGGCGGACTCGCCGAGCCGGACAGGACGGCGGCATCGACGGTGGACTCGTCGGTCGTGTCCCTTGACCAAGATGGCAACGCGGTCACTGACCCTATCTACAACACGACCGCTATGATAAATTATACTATAGAGAATCCCGACGACACGGGTAATGCCATGTTCATGGTTGATGATTACGCGAAGTGGTATAATAATAACTACGCCATCGATGATATGGAGGTTGAGTATGTGGGCGGGACTTTCGCACCGAACGACTTCGATATTCCGATGGGGTATAATCCCGATGATCACGGTTGCTTTGACGGCCACGAACACTATAACAATGACTATTGCACCTTGGCAGATTGGAAGCCGGACGCCGTTACGATGATGATGGCGCCCAATGCCGATAACAAGCACGGCAAAGACGTGCCGTTTGAGACGTTAATTTTTGATAATAATTTTGGGGCGATTCTTGAGACGATTCAACACGATGAACCAAGGTTTTGGCTAAACAATGCCAATTTCAACAGCCTCTGGAGTCGTTGCAATAATTTCGATAATCGCGACGATAGGTGCCAACCCTGCTACAATTTCGCTGATGGCAATTATGATGCTAATGTCGACTGCCCCGAAGCGTGGAATGTGTGTTATGACAATGACAGCATTAACTGCGATAAGCCGGACTGCGATAAGCCGTGGCATTTTGAGCGAACGGGAGTGGGCGGCGGAGTCCTGCCTGTGTTCCGCGACCTGCGGGCGGCTGTGACGCACACGGTGACGTTTAGCAAAGGGCACGAACACGCCACCGGGTCTATGGACAGTGTGACGGTTATGTATGGTGATAGTTTCACACTGCCTGAGAATGAGTTTACGCGACCGCCCGGATACGCTTTCACGGGGTGGAAGCTTATAAACAATGACGGCTTTTACGATGAGGGGGAAGTCATTACCGCCCTGTTCACAAGCAATGTTACATTCGAAGCGCAGTGGAGGCCTTACATCATCACGTTCGAGCCGGGGAATGCGGAAGTGACGCCGCAAACAACGTTTCAGGTGTCGGTTGAACTTATCGATTTGGAGATGCCGGATGAGATTACGATGGAAACCTTCTACGTGCTTCCGTCAAATGTCCTTAGCTTCTCGTGCAGTGGGTACAGTTTCGTGGGGTGGACTGTTGACGGGGTGAGCTACAATGTCGGGGATTGGGTTTCGATAGCCGGTGACCTCACGGTTACACCGTGGTTCAAGCAGAACACCACAGTCACCGTAACCCCGCCCGACAACATCATCTACGGTGAAACTCTCGATGACCCAATCGCAGTTGCAGACAAGGGCAATGTTGGAACTTTCGCCTACCATTACATGGGAATAACGGAGATTGGCAACATCTACAATTCCGCTGACAAGCCGACACTTCCGGGGATGTACGCCGTGACAGCAACGCTTGTGAGCGATACTCATCATGGAAGCGGAACATCGCTTGCTTTCAGAATCACGCCGGACCAAACTCCACCGACCGGCACTATTACAGTTAGGAACAACTCGTTCACGACATTCCTCAACACAACCACATTCGGGCTGTTCTTCAAAGGCACGGTTGACGTTACTGTCACAGGAGCGGATGTCGGCTCGGGCGTAGATACGATTGAGTATCTGCTTTCCGACACTGCATACGACACCGAAGACGAAGTAAAAGCCGTAACGGACGGGTGGAAAACAATCGCAAACGGCGGCACGTTCACCATTACCGCAAACTGGAGAGGTTATATCTACGCTCGAATTACCGACAATGCCGATAATGTGAGGATTATCCGCTCGGACGGTGTTGTGCGGTACGCCGACAACGATGCGATTAACCCTCTTAGTCTTGATGTTGTTAGTGGAGTGATTGTGGTTCACAATAACACCGACTCCCCCATTTCCACAAGAGGATTGTATATTTCAGACGATGAGGAAGACCCGTTCAAATGGCAAATGCCGTCGTTTATTATCAGACCGGGACAATCGATTTTGATTAGGGGCAGTGATAACGATGTTACCGCTATTTTGAAACGTGCGGAAGTCAATTTCGATGTTACCGCAGATATTGAGGTGTTTTTGGAGGGTATATAACTACTGCACCGCTGACTATTGTCTTCTGCCCTCATTTTGAACTATAGTCGATTAACTTAAGAATCACTAAATCTTTGCGGAAAATTTTCAAGCACTTCTTAAGTTAAACGACTATAATCCAATGCGGCGATGCCTTTCAAGTACGGGAAAATGACTGGTTTATGGAACGTGCGGTCGGTGCGTGGGAGAAATTTTATGCAAACACTTGAAATTTTCATTTTTTCACACTATACTACAGGTATATCATTATTATATTGCCTCACAAAAGGAGAACAACAAATGAGTTATATACTTTTAGAAAACAGAATACGTGAAGCCGCTGAAAATCCCGACATTGCGGATTTTTCAAGAATGGTCGAACGTCAAAATGCCGAAATCATCGGCTTGAGTGGTGCTCGTCAACTTTTTTACACAAATTTCCGTGAGGAATTCTCGTACAACAGCAATGCAATCGAGGGGAACAGGGTCACGTTGCCCGAAACATTCGAGATTTTGCGAAAAAATGTAACGGTATCGGGCAAGTCGCTCAAAGACCAAATGGAGATTGTCGGTCATGCAAAAGCCTTCGATTATCTTGTTGCTCTCGCAACGAACGAAAAATTCCCG
>WRKZ01000067.1 GCA_009777835.1 Oscillospiraceae bacterium
CCGCCCGACTGGCGCGCATACTTTGTATCCTGTTCAACCGCACTCTTTATCGTCTCTTTATAAGCAACCTGGGGTTTACCGACATTAGCCTCAACCTTGAATTCACGCATGAGCCTGTCAACGATAATGTCCAAATGAAGCTCACCCATTCCCGCAATGATTGTCTGACCCGTTTCTTCGTTGGTGTAAGTCCTAAACGTCGGGTCTTCTTCGGCAAGCCTTGACAGTGCGATTCCCATTTTTTCCTGACCGGCTTTAGTTTTCGGTTCGATTGCCAGGTCGATAACCGGTTCAGGGAATTCCATCGACTCAAGCACTACCGGATGATTCTCTGCACAGAGGGTGTCCCCCGTCGTAGTGTTCTTCAGCCCGATTGCAGCGGCTATATCCCCGGCAAAACAGTATTCTATATCCTGCCGTGAATCTGCGTGCATCTGGAGAATCCTGCCCATTCGCTCCTTCTTATCCTTCGTAGCGTTGAGGACACTTTCCCCTGCTTTGATTTTGCCGGAATAAACCCGGAAAAAGCAGAGTTTCCCGACAAACGGGTCGGTAGCGATTTTGAATGCCAACGCCGCAAACGGTTCATCATCAGAAGAACTGCGCTCACACTCTTCATCGGTTTTGGGATTAAATCCTTTAATAGCCTCAATGTCGGTGGGTGCCGGCATATAATCGACTATAGCGTCAAGCAATTTCTGCACGCCTTTGTTTTTGTAAGATGTTCCGCAGACTACCGGGACAATCGAATTATCAATGCAGGCTTTACGAATACAACGCTTTAATTCCTCGACCGTGATTTCCTCTTCGCCCAAGAATTTTTCCATAATAACATCGTCATGTTCGCAGGCAGATTCAAGAAGATTGTTGCGATACTCGTCTGCGATTTCCCTCATATCTTCCGGGATTTCAACATCTTCGAAGGTTTTTCCTTCTTTGTCACCGCCGTAAATCCGCGCCTTCATCTCGACTAAATCGATAATGCCTTTGAAGGTGTCTTCCACCCCTATAGGCAATTGAATCGGTACCGGTTTTGTTTTGAGCCTGTCCCTCATCATATCAACGACGTTGTAGAAATCCGCTCCGGTCATGTCCATCTTATTGATGTATGCCATTCGGGGGACTTTATACTTGTCGGCTTGTCTCCAGACAGTCTCGCTTTGGGGTTCAACGCCGCCTTTCGCACAGAAAACAGTAACCGAACCGTCAAGCACTCGCAAGGAACGTTCAACTTCAACGGTGAAGTCAACGTGTCCCGGCGTGTCTATAACATTGATTCTGTGTTCGTTCCAGAAAGCCGTCGTCGCAGCAGAGGTGATTGTAATCCCCCGCTCTTGTTCTTGCTCCATCCAGTCCATTGTGGCGTTACCCTCATGGGTTTCGCCGAGTTTGTGGGATTTCCCGGTATAAAACAAGATTCTTTCGGTCGTGGTAGTTTTTCCCGCATCAATGTGAGCCATTATTCCGATGTTGCGGGTCTTCTCGAGAGAGACTTCTCTCTTAATAACTGGTGCAGCCATAGACTACCATTTGAAATGCGCGAATGCTTTATTAGCCTCCGCCATTTTATGAGTATCGTCCCGCTTCTTACAAGCGTTACCCTGACCTTTCAACGCATCAAGAATTTCATTCGCAAGTCTTTCCCTCATGGTTTTTTCACTGCGCTTTCTTGAATACGCTGTCAACCAACGTAACCCCAACGTCCTTTGTCTGGTTTTGCTTACGTCCATCGGAACCTGATAAGTCGCGCCGCCCACTCTGCGCGCTTTAACTTCGAGACGCGGTTTAATATTCTCCAACGCCTCCTCGAACATCTCCAAAGAGTCTTTCCCGGTCTTTTCGTTCACGATTTCAAACGCACCGTAAACGATTTTCTGGGCAACCCCTTTTTTGCCGTCAAGCATGATGTTATTGATAAGCCTTGTCACCAACTGCGAACCGTACATAGGGTCCGGCAACACTTCACGCTTGGGTACATTACCTCTTCTCGGCACTTTTCTTCCCTCCTTCATAGAAATGAAATCTTTGGTACTCGAAAGCATTTAACTTCCGTCGTCCGCAGAGATAACGCAATATATATCTCCGCTTACACGGTTATGCTTTTCTATTTACCCTTCTTCGGGCGTTTTGCCCCGTACTTTGAACGCGACTGCATTCTTCCGTCAACTCCCTGAGCGTCCAGCGTTCCTCTGACAATGTGGTAACGCACACCCGGCAAGTCCTTAACACGTCCGCCCCTGATAAGAACCACACTATGCTCTTGAAGTTTGTGTCCGATTCCCGGAATATACGCGGTAACTTCAATCCCGTTAGATAACCGCACCCTTGCAATTTTTCTCATTGCGGAGTTCGGTTTCTTCGGCGTATGCGTTCTTACTGCGGTACAGACTCCGCGTTTTTGCGGTGAGGATTGGTCGGTCGCTGCTTTTCTGAGGGTGTTCAACCCTTTTTGAAGTGCCGGCGACTTTGACTTCTTCTCGGATACTTCGCGGCCCTTTCTGACCAGTTGATTTAAAGTCGGCAATTTACTTTTCTCCTTTCTTAACAAGAACCTGAACAGCCAAAACACTGTCTGATTCCTTCTAAAATCCGTATGCCATGATTGATTATTTCCTTTTTATTCTTGACACACCCATATATAATATACTAAAACAAAGCAAAAGTCAACCGATTTTTGTAATTTTTAAAAAAATCGTTGACTTTTACTTGATTATGCTCTATAATAGGGGTGTGTTTTGTTAAAATTGACTAAAACCAACAGGAGGAATCATAAAATGAAGAAGCCTATCCTAACCCTGCTTGTCGTATTTCTCACGCTGTCACTCTCCTCTTCGTGTACCAAGAAACAGGAATCCTCGCCGGATAACACGCTTGAACGACATGATTATGAGTGCGCCCATTCCGAAAGCGAAACCGACTGTAGCGAATTCGTGACGGTTGAATCAAAGTCGGTCTGTATTGAAGCAACGCTTTTGAATCTGTCCGGTCTGGAACTGACCGCCGTGCCTTCACTGGAAGGACTCACAAATCTCGAATTCCTGGAACTGCATAACAACGAAATCAGTGACCTTACGAATTTAAACACGCTGTCCGGTTTAATAGGTTTGGATTTAGACTCAAACCGCATCTCCGACCTTTCACCGATAGCCCACCTCACCGACATCGAAATGCTGAATATAGGAGTCAATGAGATAGAGGATATTTCGCCACTTAAGAATTTGAATCAATTGCAGTTGTTAATCGCCGATGAAAATAAAATCGTCGATATTTCGCCGCTGGGTTCGTTAAATAACTTAATGCAGATTATCATAGGAAACAACGAAATCGCTGACATTTCTCCGCTTAACGGTCTCCCCCAATTAGCCTCAATTAATCTGGGTTCAAACATGATTTCCGACATTTCGCCGCTGGGTTCGCTCACTGCATTGCAGGAGTTGAGCATAATCAACAACAAGATTAGCGATGCGTCAATCCTCCTCATGTTGCCTAATCTGACGGTTGTCGATTTAAGTTACAATCCGTTAAGTGAAGAATCGGTCAACGAATTAATCGAAGGTATGCCGCAGGCCATGGTTATCTATTTCAGCACCATGGAAGAAATGCTCGAAGCTATGAACGAGTTAGAGCAGCAAGGGTAAATACCGGGCTTCTCTTTATAGAAAGAAAGGAATCGCAAAATGAAACAGAAAAAAATTATCGCAACCGGTCTGATTGCCACATTCACGCTACTGAATCTGTTGAGTATGAGTGCGTGCAAGAATAACTCGAAAAACACCGAACCGGGACATACCGAAACTATCACATCATCAAGCGAGACAGCCCCGGAACTTGATTATCACATCTGTGACGAGAATTGCGATACGTTTATCAATCTTACAGCAGGGGACATCTGTACTCAGATAGATACGCTCTTGGACTTAAGCAATTTAGAGCTAGTCGCAAGCGATATTTCGTCGTTATCAGCACTCACCGAATTAAGAGGACTGGCATTAAACGGAAACAATATCATCGATATTTCGCCACTTGGAGCACTCACTAATCTGGAAGTGCTGTCACTGGGCATGAATATAATCACGGATTTAAGCCCATTGGGGTCACTCACTAACTTGATTCAACTTGATATTCAATACAACCTGGTCAGTGATATTTCCATTTTAGAGAAACTCGAAAATCTGCAATTCCTCACATTAGACGATAACATAATCTCCGACATCACCCCACTCACTAAACTCACGAATTTGAGGGATCTGTCACTCCAACGAAATCAATTCAACGATTTTTCACCGCTGTCATCGCTTCATACATTAGAAAGACTCAATTTAATCGGCAATGAACTCGAAGACGTTTCGCCACTGTCTTCACTGGTTAACCTAACCACCTTAAGCCTCGGAGAAAACAAAATCAGCGACCTTTCACCGTTAAAAACCCTCACCAACCTCGAAACACTGTATCTCTTCGGCAATCCTATTACCGAAGAAGGGGTCAGCGACTTAAAAACATCTTTAACCGAAACAACCGTATACTATTTTATAGGAGGATAATTTAGAAAGTAATATGAAAAAGAAAATTATTCCGATTCTGCTTTCGGGGGTTCTGCTGATGAATCTCACCGCTTGCAAGAATTCACCGGAAGAAGCCACCCCCGGTCATACCGAGACCGAGACCGCAACCACCGACGAAAACAATTGGTCGCGCGAAAACGATTACAAGGAACATCTTTGCGACGATACCTGCGATGATTTTATTCAAATTGCCGGGGCAATAAACTGTTGCCGCCGTTCTACGCAGGTAACGATTTCGTACAATCGTCTCACGCTCTTGGATTTAGAGCAAATCGCAACCCTCCCCGAATTAGAATTGCTGTTCCTACAAAACTGCCAGATTAGCGATATTTCTCCACTGAGTACATTAACCGGACTGAAAGAGTTAATCATCGACAGCAACCAAATTTCCGACATTTCGCCATTAGAAACGCTCGTCAATCTCAACATTTTGAATTTGAGCAACAATCAACTCGAAGATATTTCATCGCTGTCATCACTCACATCTTTACGAGATTTGGGACTGTCTTACAATCAAATCACAGACATATCCCCACTCGAAAACTTAAGCGAACTGCTGTACTTGTATCTTAATAACAACCGAATCGTTGACATTTCGCCGTTAAGCGGTCTAACAAAACTCGAAGATTTAGGCATGGTAAGAAATCAAATTACCGACGTTTCGCCGTTGGGGACACTTGTCAAACTGATTTTGCTGGAACTCAACGAGAATCAAATAAGCGATATTTCACCGTTGGGAACGCTGACCGCACTGGAACTCCTGTATTTAACCGACAATCAAATAAGCGATATTCAACCGCTTAAAACCCTTGTCTCACTGTTTGAACTGGACGTATCCGGAAACCAAATCACCGAAAACCAGTATAAAGAATTGAGCGAACAACTCCCGTCGGCGGATATTTATTACTGATTCAACTACTGATTCAACATTTGAATAAGCTCATTCTCATCGATGACCGTTATGCCGAGAGAGTGGGCTTTATCTAATTTACTCCCTGCCGATTCCCCGGCAACTACATAATCACTCTTCTTAGAGACCGAACCGGAGCACTTCCCTCCCATTTCCTCGATTTTCTGCTTTACCTCTTCCCGCTTCATAGTAGGGAGCGTTCCGGTAATCACAAACGTCTTCCCTGCGAATTTATCTGATTTGGCTTTAGTCTCATAAGTCATAATGAGTCCGCTGTTGCGCAGATTTTCGAGTAGGGTAAGCATATGCCGACTGCGCATGGATTCATACACGTTTGCAGCGAGGACTTCACCGAAGTTCTCGTTCGCTTTCAACTCGTCAATTCCCGCCGACTGAATAGCTTCCATACTCCCGAACGCTTCACACAGCAAAGTTGCCGAACGTCTGCCGATTCCTTTTATGCCGAGGGCGAATATAAGACGGTCAAGCTGATTGCTCTTCGATGCGTGAATAGCGTTAAGCAGATTATCCGCCGATTTCTGTTTGAATCCGGGTAATTGCAAAAGTTCTTCAAGACTCAATTGATATAAATCGGCGACTGTTTTGACTAAACCGTTTTCCACCAACAACCTGACTATAGCCTCACCTAATCCATCGATATTCATGGCATCTCTTGAAGCAAAATGTTCAATGTTTCGGAGAAGTTGTGCGGGGCAGTTGATGTTCACACAGCGAATCACCGCCTCATCTTCATCACGAACGGCAGATTCCCCACATACCGGACAGACATTCGGGATTTTATATGCAATGTTTTCATAACCCGGATTCACAACCTGCACGACTTCGGGAATAATATCCCCGGCTTTTCGAACTGCAATTCTGTCACCTATATTGACCTTGAGCGTGTCTATTATATCTTGATTATGCAGTGAAGCCCTGGAAACTGTCGAACCGCCCAACTCAACCGGTTCAAAAATCGCTACCGGGGTCAACGCACCGGTTCTGCCTACGTTGATTTCAATTTTAAGCAGGGTTGTTTCTTTTTCTTCCGGTGGGTACTTGAATGCCGCCGCCCACTTGGGGACCTTTGACGTGTAACCGATTTCCTCCCGCGCGGCGAAATCATCAACCTTGACCACTGCGCCATCGGTGTCGAAAGAAAACCTATGACGCATAAGCCCGATTTCGTCAATATATGCAATCACGTCTTCTACTTCCGAAAAAGCCCTGAAGTCCCTGACAACTTTGAAC
>WRKZ01000068.1 GCA_009777835.1 Oscillospiraceae bacterium
AGAACCGCCCCCGGAAGATTTTCTTCCGTTTTATGAAATCGTTACAGCCAACGCACATGATTTCGATTCGGGCGGTTTTTAAGAGGTGTTGATAGGCTTCGTATGCCGATTCGGGGGTGACAGCTTTAACTCCTTCGACTGTTCCGTGGTCAAAGACGGCTGCCGGTTCGCCTTGACAGAGCAGTCGCGATGCCTGTCGAAGGGCATAAACACGCTTTTCATTAAGTTCTGATTCGATTTTATCGATACATGCCTGCTTTTCGGTTTCTGTGACGTTGCTTTTGAACCCGTTACCTTCGAGTAACGGATTAAATATGCTTTGTAACAGAATTTCCAAGCCTTCACCCATGACATCTTCACTTTCAAGGGAGTAACGTGAGTCTATGGTCTTGATTGCGATTTCAACGTATTGAGTATCGCCTAAATTCCCGGTTCCGCCGGATAGACGTGCCGCATAGAGCGAAGAGAGCTTTGCGTTCAGGGCACGAATGTCGGGGTATTCTTTGCAGGAATTCGTTAAAATCTTTGGAATGACAGCGTTGAGGGATGCACGCTCAGAGTCCAGTTGAGTCAAGAAACTCACCGAAACGCGGTTCTGTTTAAAGCGACGGTCGGTGATTATATTCAAGAAGATTCCCGGGGCAAGCTCTTTTCGGGTGAGGCAGTTAAGGCGTTCATCGGTATTTGAAAGATTCATGTAGAAATTCTCCTAAAAAATATTGCATTAAACCTAGTATATCATAAAAATACCCAATAAGTCAAGAACCAAAAAATTAATTTTTTTATTTCCCCACTTGACAGGCATTGAATGATTGGTATATAATAGATTAAAGAGCAGAATTAAAGAATAATGAAAAGAAATGAGGAAGTCTCAAAATGGTGACGAATCCTAACGTACTTAATCGGGTTGAAGAAATAGCGAATTTAGCTAATCCGGAAAAGGTCTTGTGGGTTGACGGAAGCGAAGGGCAAATCGAAGAAATTCGGCAGCTTGCGATAAATGCGGGGGTCATAAAGCAGCTCGACGAAGATGAATACCCCGGCTGCGTATTTCATCGAACTTTAATCAACGACGCGGCACGAGTTGAGCGGCGGACTTTCGTCTGCACCGATGAACCCGAACAGGCGGGGAACGCTAATAATTGGCTGGACCCCGATGAAATCAAGCTGAAACTCAAGGAAATGTTCGATAAAGTCATGGCGGGGCGGACTATGTATGTAATTCCGTTTATCCTCGGTGTGCCGGGTTCTCCGTTGGTTAAAGCCGGCATAGAAATTACCGACAGTGTTTACGTCGCGCTCAATATGGTGGTTTTGGCGAGGTGCGGGGAAGTCGCTACCGACTTACTCAACCAAGCGGGGAAAGATTTTCTGTTCGGCTTACATTCGTTCGGGAATGCGGCGAGCAGAAGCAAGGGCAGGGGAGAGGAGAATCAGTATATCTGCTACTTCCCGCAGGAAAACAGTGTCTGGGCGGTTAACACCGGATTCGGCGTTAATGCGTTTCTTTCTAAAAAAGCGATTTCCTTGCGGATGGCATCTTATTTAGCGAAGAACGAGGGTTGGCTCGCCGAAAACATGGCTATTTTAGAGGTAGAGACTCCCGATGGGGAAATCACGTATATTGCGGCGGCGTTCCCGTCCGGATGCGGCAAAACCAGTCTCGCTATGCTGGAAGTTTCGCCGATTTATGCCGAAAAAGGCTATAAAGTCCGATGCGTGAGTGAAGACGTTGCATGGCTCAAAAAGGGTGAAGATGGCAGATTATGGGCGTTCAATCCCGAAACAGGGGTATTTGGTTTCGCTCCCGGAGTTAATGCAGAAAATTCTCCTAACGTTTACAGCATGACCCGAAAAGATGCTATTTTCACCAACGTCGTTTATCTCCCCGAAGAGAACACGGTATGGTGGGAGGGACTCAGCGATGAGGAAATCATAAATGCCGTGGACTGGAAAGGTGAGTTGTTCAACTATACCCCCTCGGATAAATCCGACGGCGAAATCGCTGAAGCGGTTGAAAGGGAAGAGGGTTTCGATGAACCCGAAGAGTTTGGAGAGTTCGGCGATTTCGCAAAGTATGAGGAATACGAAGAGGGTTATGACGAACATGTGAGCGAGCGCGAAGAAACCGACAGTGAATCCGATGAAGATAAATCGGAAGAAACCGGCGAATCAAACGAAATGGGGATTCCGTTTGATTTTGATGAGGGCGTGTTGCCGGAAGAGCCTGTACCCGTTCAAAAGCTTCCGCGTGTGGCGAAAGTAATTCCTGTTAAAGGTGCGCATCCCAATAGTCGGTTTACGGTCGCCCTTTCCGAATGCCCGAATCTCTCCTCCGAGTACTCTAATCCTAACGGTGTGCCGATTTCCGCTATTGTATTCGGCGGAAGGCGTTCTAAAACCGTTCCGTTGGTTTATCAAGCGTTTGATTGGGAACATGGTGTTTTCGTGGGGACTATATTAGGTACCGAACCGCTCGGTTATGTAGGTTCGGGATTTCCGCCGGTTCGAAGAGAACCGATGGCAATGTTGGCTTTCTGTGGTTATAATATGGCAGATTATTTTTCGCATTGGCTTAAAATGGGTAAGAAACTCGGCAGAAACGCACCAAAAATATTCAACGTAAACTGGTTTAAAATCGGTGAGGGCGGTAAGCCTATCTGGCCCGGATTCGGCGAAAATATTCGCGTGCTTGACTGGATTATCCGCAGGGTTAAATCTTCGAGCGGGGCGCAAAAGTGTCCCATTGTAGAAACCCCCGTTGGTTATTCTCCGAAAATCGAAGATATTGACATTGAAGGTCTGGATTTGAAGCCCGAAATGCTCAAGAACCTCCTCCATGTAGACAAGTATCAATTGAAAGAAGATGTTAACTCTATTAAACAGTTTTATGCGGGATTCGGCGACAGACTCCCCGAAAAACTAAAAGAACAACTCATAGAGTTAGAAAAACGTCTTATGAACGTATAGAGTTCACAAAGGCAAGTGTCGTTATACCTTGTACAAGTGTTTTGGTGTCTATGGTGAGTTCAAGGGGATATGGCATGATAATTTAATGATTTTTTTCAAAAAAAATGATTTTTTTTCGATTTTCTCTTGACATAGTCCATTTATTTATGGTAGTATGATAAAAATGCCTAACAGAAAAAAGGCGAAATTAAAGAAATTTAACTAAAAAGAAAGCCGAGGAAATTGTAATGCCAAACAATACGTTCGACAGGAAACCATTTGAGAGAAAGCCGTTCGAGAGGAAACCGTTTGAGAGAAAGCAATTCGAGAGAAAACCATTCGAAAGAAAACCGTTTGAGAGAAAACCATTAGAGAGGGGTTCATTCGAACGTAAACCTTTTGAAAGGAAGCCTTTTGAGCGGAAGCCGTTGTTCAGCGAGAGTTTGTCTGAAGAGAAAACTTTCGAGAGAGAACCTTTTGATAAGAAATCAATTGAAGGTAAGCAAGGCGTGTACAGACCCAAATCGAGTTATGCAGTGAAAAAGAAGAAAAACGAAGAGTTAACAAACGAAGTCAGAGAGATTGTTAAAGATGTTGTTATCAGTGGTGTAAGCAGTCTTTTGGGGAATATTTTGACCCAAGCAATACCTCAACCCGTTCAAGTAGTTACGGCAGTTCCGGCGGCGGCTCCGGCTGTTGCACCCGAAGTTGCGCCTGTTGAGGAAGCGATTGTTTCGGCTGTTTCTCAAGATGAACCTGCGGAAGAGTTGCTTTCATTGATTTCCGGATACGTTTATCTTACCCTTAAGGATTTGGATTATCCCGGAAAAAGCGTCAGGTCGATTATGCAAAAACTTGAAGAGAAGGTTTCTTCTGTCAGCCGCGGAAAAGCTGTCGATGCTTATGGTAAATCCGAAGATGAGTTGTTCCCGATTATTGTAGCCGGGATTGTTGTTCCGCCTGAATTCCACGACATCAAGATTGATGATTTGAAGTTTGTTAACCCGAAAATGGCAACAAGGGTGAAAAACACCATGACCAAAGCGAGGGTTAGGTTTATCAGAGATTTCCGCGACAAAAAAGTGGATTTAGATGATATCAGAAACTTCGGTGGGGGAACGCTTGAAGAGCTTAAGGCAGCACTCAGAAATACAATAGGAGAGGGCTCTGCTGCTGTTGCCCCGATTGCTTCGGCGGTTAAAGAAGTTAAAGAGAAAATTGAAAAGCCGGAAAAAGCAGAAAAAGTCGTTGCAGAGAAAGCCGATACCACAAAAAAGACTAAAAAAACGACTCCCCCGGCAAAGAAAAGTAAAAATAAGTTTGAAATCCCCGCCAATCTTCTCGACAGAAAAATTGAAAGCTTGGTTTACAAGAACAGTATTTCCAGAACGAAGATGGTTAAAAAGCTGAAGAACTTCGGAGTTGAATACGTGAGGGATTTAAATAAAGAAGACGTACCTTCTTTGACTGCTATTTTCAGTGCTAAAGGCAAACTTTCTTTCTTGGAAGTTCTGAAGAACAGCAGCAAATCAAAAGCGGCGAAATAATCTTGATGATTAAATGAGATTAATCTGTAAAGCAACGTAAAATTTCTGCAAGACTCGCTATAACAAAGTAACGGATTTGCCGTTGCTCGTTGTGGTGAGTCTTGTTTGAGTTTTAGGTGACTTGACAATGCAGTTAAAACGTGATATACTGGAAAAAGAAGAAAAAGAAGAGAAAAGGCACGTTCGTGTCGGAAAGGCAAGGTCTTTATACATGGCAAGAAAATCGGTGTTAGGGGATACGCTTGACAGTATATTTGATGATTTAGGCGGACTCGGTGGGGCATCGGAAGCAGAACATACGTTGAGAATCGGCGAAATTGAGCCTAATCGTGAACAGCCGCGAAGGGACTTCGATCCGGAAAAGTTGGAGTTTCTGGCAGACTCAATCCGTCAACACGGACTGATTCAGCCTATAACCGTGAGGGAGTTGCACGATAAGGGGGTCTATCAAATCGTAGCGGGCGAACGTCGTTGGCGGGCAGCAAGAATTGCAGGATTGGAAGAAGTGCCGGTGAGAATTATGGAACTCACCGATTCTCAAACGATGCAAATTGCGTTGATTGAAAACCTCCAGAGGGAAGACCTTAACCCGGTGGAAGAAGCGGCGTGGTATCAGAAGCTAATCGATGATTACTCCATGACTCAGGATAAAGTCGCGAAATTCGTTGGGAGGGCACGCTCTTCTGTGGCGAACTCACTTAGGTTATTAATGCTGCCGGATGAGGTTTTGGAGTTAGTGCGCAAGAATATGCTCTCCCTCGGTCATTGTAAGGCGATTATGTCGGCGCAGTCAACCAATATGATGATTCGATTGGCAAAGGATGCGGCGGCAGGTGAGTTGAGTGTTCGAGAGACCGAGCGACTCGCAAAGCTTTCAAAGGAATCCGGTGAAGGCAACCCGCCGAAACGCGTAACCCCTGTCAAGAAGCCTTTCTTCACCGAAACCGAACTTGCGTTGGGGCAGTCATTAAATACAAAAGTAAAGGTCGTTGTCGGCAAGAAAACTAAAACCCTTTGTATAGAGTTCTCTTCCGATGATGAGCTGAAAAACATAATTTCTAAATTTTAATTATTTTAATTTCTAATTATAAATTAAGGAGCATGGCGTAAAGATGAATCATATCTATGATTGTTTTGATGAACGGTATAAATCACCGTTTGGGGCGATTAAACAGTTTTCGGAGTGTGAGTTTACTCTGAAATTTCCGCGGATGCTTAACATCACGAACCCGTTGCTTGTGATGTTTCGTCCGGGTTACAAAGAAAAGCACGTGACACTTGAAGTCAGCGACGAATCGGATTCCCTTTATATATCCTATTCTTGCACATACACACCGCAGGATTCGGGATTCCATCAGTATTACTTTGCGGTATTTCAAAACGGAAATCGTTCGTACGTTAAGCGAAAAGGGGCAAGTGTAGGTGCGTTCGATGGGGAAGAACTGTTCCAGTTTACGGTATACGCATCGGATTTCACCACTCCGGACTGGCTTAAGGGTGGTGTGATGTATCAGATTTTTCCGGACAGATTTGCTAAAGCGGCGTATGCAGAAGCTGATTCTAAAAAATCCTCACCGATTCCGATTGACCGTAAAATGCACTCCGACTGGAACGAAATGCCAGACTGGCTTCCTAACAACGAAGGACTTATTACTAACAGTGATTATTTTGGCGGAAACTTCAAGGGAATAGAGGAGAAGTTACCCTACCTCGCATCTCTGGGGGTGAATTCTATTT
>WRKZ01000069.1 GCA_009777835.1 Oscillospiraceae bacterium
TAATAGAATCCGATAACTGCACATAATATAACTGAAAGTCCCAAAAAAATTCCGGTTGTCGTTTTAATTACTTTCCTCATCAAATATCTCCGTTTTTCATAAATCTATCTCATTAACTATAGCAATTTTGCCGAATTGCCATGTTCTTAATATAAACCAAAACCACTTCGATATAATAGGAATTAATTAATTTATAAAATTCACGGAAAAGAAATAACGGCAAAATCCGGAGATTTTACCGTTATTATCCTACAAATCAAAAGTTAAAAGGATTTGAAATTAATCTTATTCTTCGTCTTCGTTCTCGTCTTCGTTTTCGTTTTCGCCTTCATCTTCGTTTTCGTCTTCAGCGAATATTTCATCACATTCGCAGTCTTCGCAGCATTCGCAGTCAACTACGTTTTCGCAGTCTTCGCAGCATTCGCAAACGAGAACTACATCATCGCCGAGGTTTTCATCGTCGCCGAGGTTTTCTTCATCGCCGAGGTTTTCTTCTTCGCCGAGGTTTTCTTCTTCGCCGAAGTTGTCGTCAATGACAGGGTTGTTCTCTACAGGGTCGTCTACGGGGTCTTCTTCCGGGGTGCAAGCCGCAAATGCGAAACACATTGCGCAAGCGATAAGTAATGCTAACAGTTTTTTCATTTTGGTTTTCTCCTTAAAGATAAAAAATTTAGTTGTCGTTTTACGACATGAGGACCGACAGTGTCTGCCCTTCTGTTAAGTAGGATATCATAGTTTTTTTACCGTGTCAATCATATTTGAACAATTGTAACGAAATTGTAAGATTTGTTGTACAAATGTAATAACTTTGTAAGATTTCATTAATTTTTCGTTAATATATACGATTATTTAACTATACGATTATTTACCCTTGATTTTCTAACAAAACTGTGCTATAATCTAACTATGATTATATTTTTGAAAATAATAATGATGTTCGTAACGGCAATCTGGGGAATCCTTTCGGGGATATTCGTCCCGCTCACCTTGATGTTCCAGTCGAGCTTGTACGAATCGTTACCGAGCCATATCCCCGTTTGGTGGTTACTTACGTCCCTGATTGGGTTCGTTGCTCCGTGCTTTCTCGTCATGCTCAGAATGCACAGAATCGCCGTGCCGCTGAACATCGCAGGGAGCATATCGATTTTAGCGATTCATTTCTCGTTAATCGAATTGACAAGCGGTGTGGAATGGTTCTATCTTCCGTTGTTAATCCAAACGCTTGTGATTATTCTGATTGCGGTATTAACCGCACGCAAATCCAAGAAAGAACAAGAAAACGCACCCGCAAAGTCTATACTAAAATAGTTAAGGAGAAAAAACACATGGCTTTACTCGACGAAAAATTACAATATCACCTGCAAGTCACGGCCGAACAGGTCGGCAAATACGTGATTATGCCGGGCGACCCCGGCAGGGTTGCAAAAATCGCAGAACGTTTAGACAATCCCAAACACATCGCAACAAATCGGGAATACGTGACTTATACGGGGAGTTTGAACGGTGTCCCCGTAAGTGTTACGTCCACGGGAATAGGCGGCCCGTCAGCGGCAATCGCAATTGAGGAACTGATTCGTTGCGGCTGTCATACTTTCATAAGGGTGGGTACTTCAGGCGGAATGAACCGTAAAGTCACGGGCGGTGATTTGGTGATTGCTTCAGCGGCAATCCGCGGCGACGGAACAAGTGCCGAATACCTCACCCCCGATTACCCTGCAGTCGCCGACTTTGACGTGGTAACAGCGATTTCGACGGCGGCAAAGAAACTTTCTACAACTGAAGAAGGTAACACGTATCATGTAGGGGTTGTTCAAAGCAAGGATTCATTCTACGGCGAAATCGAACCCGAAAATATGCCGATTGCACCGCATTTGGTCAATCGTTGGAACGCATACGTGAAATCCGGTTGTTTAGCCTCTGAGATGGAGGCGGCGACACTATTCGCGGTGACGTTAGTTCGGGGAGTCCGTGCAGGAGCAGTTCTTACGGCGTTGTGGAACGTCGAACGCTCTAAAGCGGGTATGCCCGATAAAGTCTGCAAGAGTTCCGCCCGTGCAATCGAATGTGCAGTTGAAGCAATCCGACAATTGAAAGACAGCGAAAAATAATTTATATAAATAACTTAATCATGATACAACGACTAATAATAATCATACTGTTGATGACACTGTCAGCGTTCTTTTCGGCAAGCGAAACGGCATTGACGGGTGTTAATCGTGTTCGCTTGAAACATAAGGCGAAGGGTGGGGGACACGGTGCATCAGCCGCCCGAAAAGCATTGAAACTCCTCGAAAAGTACGACCGTTCCCTTGCGACATTGCTAATCGGAAACAATATCGTGAATCTTGCCGCCGCATCGATTGCTACCGCGTTGGCAATCACGGCATTCCCCGAATATTTGAGCGTTTATTCAACGGCAATCTCCACCGCGATTTTGACGGTCGCAATCTTGATTTTCGCCGAAGTTCTCCCGAAATCGTTAGCACGCGAACACTCCGAAGGGTTTATACTCGCCGTTGCAGGGCTGTTAGATGTGTTGGTGAAAGTGCTCAAACCCGTATCAATGCTGTTGCTGCTAATGCAGAGGGGAGCATCGAAACTATTTGCGAACAAAAACAAACAAGTCAGCATTACCGAGGAGGAGTTACTCCACATCATCGACGAAATCCAAGATGAAGGCGTTTTGGAGGAGCATGAAAGCGACTTAGTACGTTCGGCATTGGAGCTTGACGAAACAACAGTGGAAGAAATCCTCACTCCGCGGGTGGACATGGTCGCAGTCGAACTGAACGATTCGGCGGCGAAAGTCCGCGACATTTTCGTTGAGGAGGGGTATTCACGCCTCCCCGTTTACGATAAAACCCCCGATAAAGTCGTGGGGTTAATCAGCAATAAGGAGTTCATGAACCGCCTGTTGAATCATGCTAATCCCGACACGGTCGAAATTCGAAACCTTATACAAGAAATCGTGCGTCTTCCCGTTTTGATGAAGCTATCCGAAGCGTTGAAGATTATGCAAAAGCAAAAATCCCACCTTGCTGTGGTGTTAGACCAGCACGGCGGAACAGAAGGGATTGTCACGTTAGAAGATATATTAGAGGAGTTAGTCGGTGAGATTTGGGACGAGGGCGATGAAGAAACTCAACCCGTTAAGTTCACCGGCGAGGATTCTTTCGAAGTCGGCGGCGAGCTTAGTATCAACGACTTTAACAAAGCTTTTGAGGTTTATTCGAACATCGAACGGATTGAAATCGCTTCCGACAGTAACACAGTCGGTGGTTGGGTGTTTGAGCTGTTCGGAAAGATTCCCGAAGCGGGTGAAAGCGTCGATTCCGCACGATTCAAAATAACGGTATTGTCCATGGACGGTCGGCGGATTGGTCGGTTGCGGTTTGATGTCAAGGGTGTGCTTTCAGAAAGTCAGATGGGCTCATGATGATTTCATCAGGAATTTTCACCATGCCGTCATATCGCCCTAAAACAGGTGTTTTAGAAGTGTTCGCTTCAAGAATGTAAAACGGATTCAAATTTTCTGTTGCATTTTCAAGCTTTAACGGTTCATTCTCAAGCACGGTTATAAGCACCCTGCACTGTCTTTCGATTATAATCGGCTTTCCAATCGGCAAAACACGGCCATCATCCCAATACCCTTCATAAGTTCGTAACATTACATTCACTCCTATTCACATATTATACTCCTTAACGATTAAATTTCACACCCTGTTCACGATAAATTCCACGCTATACTGCGTTGATTTTTGTTTGAATATAAGCGTATATGCAAACAAAAATCGCCTTGTCTAACGAGAAATTTCCCGCAAACAAAATGCAAAATTTAATCGTTAAAGAGTATATAAGAACCTGTCCTCATAACTCACCACGGCTCTTCGCCGTCAAATACGCATTTATGAATCCATCTAAACTCCCGTCCATGACTGCGTTGATGTTCCCCATCTCATGACCTGTCCGATGGTCTTTCGCCATTGTGTACGGCATGAACACATAAGAGCGTATCTGTGCCCCCCACGCGATTTGCAACTGCTCCCCCTTAATGTCGGAGATTTTCTCTAAATGTGCACGTTCCTTGATTTCAATCAGCTTGGATTTAAGCATACGCAGGGCATATTCACGGTTTTGATTCTGGCTACGTTGGGTTTGACAACAACACACGATTCCCGTAGGCTTGTGCAACAGTCGAACAGCTGAACTGGTTTTGTTGACCTTCTGTCCGCCCGCACCCGACGCACGGCAAAAGGTGATTTCCAAGTCGTCTTCGGGGATTACAATCGAGTTGTCAGCATCAATCTCGGGCATGACCTCTACACTTGCGAAACTCGTGTGCCGCCTCCCCGATGAGTCAAACGGCGAGATTCGTACCAAACGATGAACACCATTCTCGGACTTCAAGAACCCGTACGCATTGACTCCCTTAATCAAAATCGATGCACTCTTGAGTCCGGCCTCCTCACCGTCTAAAAAGTCGAGCGTTTCGACCTTGAAGTTATGGCGTTCACCCCAACGGATGTACATACGGTGGAGCATGGCGACCCAGTCCATCGCCTCCGTCCCGCCCGCCCCGGAATGGAGCGTTACAATCGCATTCTTGCTGTCGTATTCGCCCGAGAGCAGTGTCGTCAGCGTTTGCATTTCCAAGTCGGACTTTGCCGCAACACTAAGCGTGCGGATTTCCTCGAGCAGTTCGGATTGTTCACTCTCGTCGGATTCTTCGGCTAATTCAACCATAGTCAAGACATCGTCGAAGCTTGTCTTGAGGTTGTTGAAAGTTTCGACGGTATTCTTCAAGTCACCGATTCTT
Organism: Oscillospiraceae bacterium; assembly: GCA_009777835.1. Classification (GTDB taxonomy): domain Bacteria; phylum Bacillota; class Clostridia; order Oscillospirales; family Ruminococcaceae; genus Ruminiclostridium_E. The sequence goes on from WRKZ01000069.1 coordinate 4,817, forward strand.
TGCTGGGTCTTTTGTGCCGATTCGGCATCGTTCCAGAAATCGGCATGAGCGGATTTCTCCTCCAACTCGGCTATTTCTTTATTAACGCTTTCGAGGTTGAGGGCGAGAGCCAACTCGTCCAACCGAGGGAGCAACCCCTCAAACTCCAAGCGGATTTCATCTAATTGTAACATATCCTGCACCTCCACATTTTGAAAACAAGTTCTGAACGTTTAAAAAATATCGGAAAATAACTTATTTTCCGATATTTTTTGTAGCTTCGCCGAATCAACCGGGTTCGATTGCATCTACCGGACAAGAACCTGCACAAGCTCCGCAATCGATGCAATCGGTATTGATTACATATGCTTCGCCACCTTCTTTGATTGCATCGACAGGGCAATCTGCGGCACACGCACCGCAATTAATGCAGTTGCTGTTGATAACGTACATAATAGAACTCCTTCCTACAATATAAAATTATTATTTTATTATTTTATATAGTATAGCATATTCTCTCAATAAATGCAAGTCCAAAAACAATAATTTTTGATGTAATTTTCTGATTCGTTGCGGCATACAATATTTATAAGTTAAGAGAGGTGTTCACAATGCTGCAACAAAATCAAATAAGGGACGAGCTGAAAGACGAAATCAATAAGCTGAATCAACGCATTCAAGAAAAGGAACAACTTTTCGACCTTGTGGAAGACGACGACCTCATAGAAGCCATCATCTATGAACAAAAGGCGTTGCACTCACGCTATACTTACCTTATTAAAAAAGCAAAAAAAGAACGAGGTTCGTGAAATGTTACTGCTAATCATTACTGCGATTGTATTGTTCATAATCTTCTTGAAAACGCACTCAAAACATAAGAAACCCGTTCAGGCGGCAACCGCCAATATGATTATGGGTGTGGTTTCGCTCGTGCTGGCTTCGTCGATTTTCTCTGTAACCGTGAACGTCTACACCGTGTTCATATCGTTGACTTTAGGAATC
>WRKZ01000070.1 GCA_009777835.1 Oscillospiraceae bacterium
GGTACATCATATTTTATGATAAATGAAAAATCATTAGGATAGTCCAGTAAATCTGTAGAAATTATAGGCACTGCACCGCTCAAAGCGGTAAACTCTTCCCAAAACTCTCTGCCACCTAAATATTCAATCATGCCTTCCTGCCAAGACCCATTAGTAAACTTGTAATTAAGATGACAAAAGAAATATGCAGTGTCCTCGTCGGGTTTACTAATAGCTATCGGAACTTCAAAAGTTTCAAGCCAATCCATTTGATTTGTTTTTTCACTAATATCGAAAACATCTTTTATAGCGACACGAGTTGACGGCGTGGTTTCTGTTTTGATAACTGTTGTAATAGGCTTCGTTGACATAGCAGAAGTGATTTGGGCAGTCGAGGTAGTTTCGGTCGAACCGATAGTCATCGTAGTCTCTTCGCTGATTGGTGTTTCGTGAGCAATATCATTTTCCTTACCGCCTTTATTGCAGGCGGTGAAGGTTATAATCAGCATTGCCGATAGTATTAATGATGAATATCTCATAGTTTTATCTCCTTTAATTCTACTGAAATGTCCCAACCTTTGTATCAAAACGGTTTACAAATTCAAGCAACACGATTTTTCCATCATAACACACATCGTTCGATTTGTCAACCCTGACAACACAGTCCCGCATTGCGGCACAGGCGGAAAAGTTGTGCTTGCAATTTCCGACGAAATCGTGTATAATTGAGTACGGACGAGCATTATCAGTGAAGTCACTGTAATGCGGATTATGTTTTATGAGGGGTACTGCAAAATGAACAAAAAGAAAAAAACTAAAATTAAGCTAACAAGTCTACTTCCATACGTTTTAGGTGCGGCATTGGGGAATATCATCTTTTTTATCACCGGACGTAACGTTGGGGCGGATGTCTCCGCCGAGGGTGTTTCGCTTGGTATGGCACTGCTCAATTTACTACCGGGAATTGTATCGCTGTTTATCGGCGTTATATTACATATAGTTTTGCACGAGGCGGGTCATTTAGCCGCCGGGCTTCTGAGCGGTTATAAATTCACGTCCTTCCGTATCGGCAGCGTAATGATTATTAAAGAAAACGGCAGGTTGAAATTTAAGCGGTTTTCCATTGCGGGAGCGGGTGGGCAATGCTTAATGTCACCGCCAAAATCTATAAAGGGAGAGTACCCTTTCGCACTGTATTACCTCGGTGGCGGGCTTATGAATTTTATTGCAAGTGGCATCTTCGTTGCAGTCTTCCTGCTTACAAAAGATGATTTTCAATATGCGGGAGATATTTTTATTACACTTGCCGCAGTAGGCATAATTCTGGGACTCATTAATATACTCCCTTTGGAAATCGGCGGAGTTGCCACAGACGGACATTATGTTGTTTCACTTACAAAATACGAACAGTCACGGCGGTCAAGTTGGCTCTTGCTAACCGCAAACGCTCGTATTTCTTCAGGTGAAAGGGCGAAAAACCTACCGGAAGAATGGTTTGTTTTCTCGGAAGATTATAATTTTAACGATGCTATTTCCGGCAACCTCGCCACACTGGGAGTGTGGCGATTGATAGACTGCCGTAAATTTGATGAAGCCAAAGCCCTTGCCGAAAAAATCATCAGTAAAGGTGACAAACTTATCGAATTGCTCAAAAACGAAGCTCGCTGTGAGTTATTATTTCTTGAAATAATAACCGAAAAAAGTCAAGATGAAATTGGGCGTCTTTTCACCTCGGAACTGAAAGCATACATCAAGGCGAGTAAAACCCATCTGTCTAAGCATAGGCTGATGTATGCCTATGAAAAGCTTGTTTCGCAAAATGACGAGAAAGCCCAAAAGTGTCTTGAAACTTTTAATAAAATATGCCTCGTTTCTCCTTATGCGAGCGACTGTGAAAGCGAAAAAGAGTTGATTAATGTTGTTGATGGTTTGATATGAAGGGCAATACAAACTTTAACTCGTGCCACGTTTGTGGCGGAAAGGCATGGTCATAATCATGGATATGGTTTTATTGATTATAGGGATTATAATCGTCATTTTGCTTGTTGTCTTGCTTATCATGCAAGTCACAGCCACGAAAAAATCAGACAACTCTGAAATATGCGAAATCACCGTTCTGCTCAAACACACTCTTGATGAACATAGCGCGCAACAACGCGACAGCGTTCAACAGCAGATTGCAAGCGGTGCTACCGAGCAGTTTCAGAGATTTTCGCTTATTCAGCAAAGCTTGAATAAGACGTTACAGGAAAATCGAATCGAAATCGTAAACACTCTTGAAAACAAGATGAAGTCACTGCAAGAGAGTAACGAGAAACGCCTCGAACAAATGCAGGGAATCGTTGACGAGAAGTTGCAGAAAACCCTCGAAACGCGATTGTCGCAGTCGTTCGAGTTAGTCAGCAAACAGCTCGAAAGCGTAGGGCAGGGGCTCGGCGAAATGAAAGCGTTAGCCGCCGATGCAAAGTCGCTCAAGAACGCACTTACGAACGTCAAAGAACGCGGTACTTATGGCGAAGTGCGGCTTGAGAAGCTACTATCGGACATTCTCGCTACAAGCCAGTACGAAGTCAATGCGGAGATTTCACGCGGACGGTACGTGGAATTTGCAATTAAACTTCCGGGCATGGGCGATGAACCCGTACTGTTACCGATTGACAGCAAATTCCCGATTGAAGATTACAACCGTCTGCTTGATGCCGAGGACAAGCCCTCAATCGAGGAAGCGAGAAAATCGCTCACACAGAAAATCCGAGCGTTCGCAAAAGACATTCACGATAAGTACATCACACCGCCGAAAACGACCGACTTCGCGCTGATGTTCCTGCCGACCGAGGGGCTGTATGCCGAAGTGTCGCAAAATGCCGCCTTGTTTGAGGAATTGCGGGACAAGTACAAAGTCACCCCCGTGGGAGTGACTACGCTGTCGGCATTCTTGAGTTCATTGCAGATGGGGTTCAAGACTCTTGCAATCGAACAGCGTTCGCAGGAGGTATGGGATACTCTGCGCGGAGTCAAGAAAGCGTTCGAGGATTTCGAGAAGCTGCTCGAAACCGCACATAAGCAGTTGCAGACGGCAGACAACACGATTGAGAAAATCGTAGGTGTTCGTACACGGGCGATTAACCGTGCGTTGCGTGAGGTGGAAGTAATCGGGACAGAAAGCCCGAAAACATTCGAATTAGCGGGGATAAGCGATGATAAGTAGCAAGTAGCAATAATATGCCAAAGTTTTCCGTTGCCCGGGCAACGAAACTTGGTACTGTGCGCCGAACTTTCGTTGTATGATTAAAGAAAAACTTTTTTGAAACCCCTCAACATTTTCCTCTTTTCGATTGTGTTCTTTACATAGGGCTTATATAGAGCTTATATTTAATAGGAGGAATTTCAAGTATGAAGAAGAGGATTTTATCGCAAATTTTAATACCGGCATTTATTTTGGGAATCTTGAGCGGACTGTCGTCTGCAATGATTACGCCGTCCAATATAAGGACGTTTGTGATTTCAAACCCGTATGCCCACGTAGATTGGGGTACCTACAATCAATATAAGTCGGCAACCCATGCCCACACTACCAATTCGGACGGGAACAACACCCTCGCTTCGGTAGCGGAACGTCATTATGAATTAGGATTTCACATACTGGCGTATACCGACCATGACGTTACGTTTACCACCCCCGATAAAGCCGAAATCGGCGCAATGACTTCCGAGCGGGTGAAGGAAATGCAAAACGGCGCGGGACGTAATGGGGCGGACGGTATGATTTTCATACCCGGCGCGAATGAGCGTTCGCAGAGATTGTCAACCGCTGCAATTCCCCGAAGAGGGCAGCACGTAAGTACCTACTGGTCAAACATTCAGAATGGGGGAATAGATTCGGAATTGGTCGAATCCATGCTGGAACGTCTCCGCACCGAAGGAACCGGCATTGCTCGCCTGAATCATATATCCAGGAACACACTCGCCGCATTTGTTGCCTCCGACCCTAACCAGCAAGCCCTCAACTTTGCCGATGCGGCAGCGAAAAACAGCACTCAGGCATATGTAGAACATTACGCGGGCTTGTTTAAGAACAATCCCAACCTTGTCGGTATGGAAATCATTAACGAATTCGATAATGAGAGTCAGGCAAGCGAAATAATGTGGGATAACATACTCACCCGTCTTATGCCGGAAGGCAGGAACGTCTGGGGCTTCTCGGCTGATGACTCCCACACGAACAACAATGTCGGCTGGTCGTATGACATCATGCTTATGCCGGAATTATCCCTGTCGGAATTGCGCTACGCCAAGGAGTCGGGGGCATTCTTCGGATTCTCCCGCGTGAATCGCCGTTACGACATATATGCCGGCGCGATTATCCCCGAAGACACCCGCGGTTCAAGCGCGAATATTAATCGAATCAGAGAAACGCTGAACCTGCCGACCCCGCAAATAAACTCCATCACTACCGGAATCAATACTATTACTATAAATGCCGCTAATTACGAATTTATCAACTGGTATTCCGACGGGATACTGATTCATAGCGGGCCGACCATTGATTTCGCCTCTCTCCAAAACAACAGTCAGAATTTCGGGAGCTATGTGAGAGCGACCGTGGGTCATTCTGATTACGGGGTGTTGTTCACCCAACCTTTCGGGATTAGAGAATCGGGGCAGGAACTCCCTCTCCCGACCGCACAGATTATCACCCCGCCTTCCTCCGCGAATATCACTCTTCCGTGGGGGACTAACCCCGACGAAATGTCGTTACAACTTCCTGGCGGGACGAGTATCACTACAACCGACGGAATTCGTCGTCCCGCCGCAATTATCTGGAATTTAAACAGCATAAATTACAATCCCGCAAATAAAAGTGCCCAGACCTTCACTATAACCGGGACGGTCAAACCCACCGGAATAAACATCCCGACAAATCTGTCGCCGAACGTGTCGGTTCAGCGAACGGTCGAGGCATATGTGGGATTGTCTGAATACAATATGCAAAACGACCCTAACCTTCATCAATTCGCGGGGAGCGGTTCGTCGGGGAACAGCACCCACGCTCTTCTGGGGAGTAACAGCGGAACCCGAACCGTGAACATGAATTCCCAACCGCGAACCATCAACATTACAAGCAGGGGAGGGACTTCACAGGGACTCGACATCAAATTATTCGCCCTGGACACAACCCCCGGCTATTCATATAAGTTTGAATTCACCGGGAGGGTGACAAGCGGCAGCGGAAACCAGAACATCTTCATCAACGCCGTTTCGGGCGATTCCGGCGGAGGAACAAACGTTTCTACTCTGGCGAGTATCAGTACTGCGGTTAACTCAACCTTCACGATTTCACACTCCTCCACACACGAAGAGATTCAATCCTACCTTTCGGCGGCAACCCCGGTAATGAGATACAGATTGGGAGGAGCGAGTTCGCAAGACCTCGAAATCACCGGGATAGTCATAACCGAGTTTCTCACCCCTTTCATTCCGCCGACTTACACCGTCACCTGGAACAGAGACGGCGGCGAACCCGCCCCCACTCAAACAAGCGTATTCCATGGAGGAAGCATAGCGTTACCCGGCGCAATGAACAGGGCAGGGTACATCTTCGACGGTTGGTTCATGGATTCGGGATTCAACACAGTGGCGGTGTTCCCGATTACCAACGTAACCAACGACACAACCTTGTGGGCGAAGTGGAGTCGTATTGCCGTAAGCTTCAACAGAAACGGAACCGGGGCGGTCGTTTCCCCGGAGAGTTCCTTTGTAAATGCGG
>WRKZ01000071.1 GCA_009777835.1 Oscillospiraceae bacterium
TAATTTTCTGCTTGAAAATCCCATATTCATACAGGATTGAGTACCCCGTCGCCGGGTAGCCGCAGGTTGCCATCGCATCCATATAGCATGCCGCCAACCTACCCAGTCCGCCGTTGCCGAGCCCCGCATCAGGCTCTTCTTCATACAGAGAAGTCAGCTTTATATCAAAAAGCTCCTTCACCGACTCTTCGGCGACTTCATTCAGACCAAGGTTAAACAGATTAGTCTTGAGAGAACGCCCCATCAGGAATTCCATCGAGATATAATATACCTGCTTTTTCCCTTCGGAATTAGTTTCCCTCATGAAATTTCTGCGTTTTTCTTTGAGATAATTAGCAACTGTCTTAGACAACGCTTTGTAAATCTGTTTCGGGCTTGCCTCCTCCGGAGTTACCCGAAAATCAAATTCCAGCGTGCCGGTAATTCTTCTCGTCAGTTCTTTTGCCGTCATCGGTGATACCATCTTAATAAAAGCTCCCTTCGGTTCAATTCATGATTTTTTATTTCCTGTATGTGCTTAAATCCACACACACCAAATTATTATACACGATTATTACAAATTTTGCAAGCGAATTTCTAAAATTTCAATTCTTCTCCTGTTCGCAGGCTTTGAATCTGGTCTCCCATGTGGAGTTTCAGTTTCTCGTACGCTTTTTCCCCCGTGCAATGACAGGTGTACACGCAACCCGAAACCATTTCCGACAGTTGCTTCGCCGTCTGCTCTATGAAAAACTCATCCGCACCGGGCAACCCTTTCAAATGAAATCCCCCCACGACTCCTATAATAGGAGAATCAGTCCAGGTTCGTTTCACCGTTTCAAGAATGTTGACAATGCCGGAGTGCGAACAACTCGAAATAACAACGCACCCTCGCTCACGCTCCGAAAAAGGAAAAGCTACCGCAAAAATCTCGTGTTTGAAATCATCCGGGACATACCGCCCGCTTTCTTTCTTAAGAAGCCGCCGGTCACGAATCACGTTGTTTTCATCAAAGACTTCACAACCCATGACGTAAAACCCTTCGCACACTTCCTGAAAAGCCGTGAACAACACGAAATTATCCCGATGACGATTGAGGAAATGCTTATTCCAGCATATGACGAGATTAAACGGGCCGAGTTTTCGGTAATAATTCCCCGCAACGTCCTTTTTAGCGAAGACCTTTATATCGGGGCAGAATTTAAACAGCGTTTCGAGTCCGCCGGTATGGTCGAAATGGTTGTGCGAAACCACCGCCGCATCGAGGGTTTTTAAATCCACTTTTAAACGATTCGCATTCCGTGCGAATTTATCGCTCCACCCCGCATCCATAAGGATTTTCTTGCCGTTAAGCTCAATGTAAAACGACAGTCCGTGTTCGGCGTACAGTTTTTTTGTTCGGCGGGTGTTCTCAATTAAAGTTAGTATTTTCATCTTTCAAATAAATCAGAAATAACTCAAAGGATTCACCGTTTTGCCATTGACCCTCACTTCAAAGTGAAGATGATTGCCGGTTGACCAACCGGTGGTTCCGACCTTGCCGATTACCTGTCCCTGCGTAACTTCCTGACCGACGGACACCCCCACCGAACCTTCCTGCATATGAGCGTAAAGCGTATGAACACCTCCACCATGGTCAACTATGACATATCCGCCGTATCCGCCGTTGGAACTGTATGAACGTGTTCCTTCCAACGCACGAATCACCGTGCCGGACTGCATCGCAAAAATACTCGTCCCGCCGATTCCCGAATTACCTATATCCACACCGCTGTGATTCCTCCTACAGGAATTACACCATCCGTAATAACAGGTGATTAGCTTATACTGAGTTCCCACCGGCCATATGAACCCATCGCTCGAATAATTGACTTGATTGGGATTCTGTGCCGCCAAAATCGCAGCCTCGATTTTCTTGTTTTCGGCTTCGAGTTCGGCTATTAAAACAGTGATTTCGCCCAATTGAGTGTTAGCGGTATTGGTTTCACCCATCAACCCGCTGACGCTTTTCTGCAAATCATCTTTCGTAGAAGTCAATTCCATTAACGCATCATACTGCCGATTGATTTCCACCTCCACCTGTTTTTGCATACCTTGGAGTTCCTTCATCTCTTCCTCAAGAACCAGTTTTTCGGCATTAAGCGCAGATTTCTCTTCTTCAAGTTCTTCTATATCCTGCTCAAGTTCGGCTATCATATTGTTTTGGCGTTCAATCGCACCGAGAAGACTTTCCATGAATTCAACGTTTCTTTCACCGATGTTGCGAATCATTTCGGCACGTACAAGTACATCGAAAAAACTTGATGAATCAGTGAGCAGACTTATCGTATCCCCACCACCGGAATTCATGTACATCTGTGCCGCTATATCGCCGAATGCGATTATATTCTGATTATTCTGCTCGTCAAGAAACTCGATGTCATCCCTGCGTTGAGCTATACGAAGCTCGATATTGTGTATTCTCGCTTCTTTATCGGCGATTGCAAGCTCAGTATCGGTAATAGAATCCTGCTTCGCATTGATTAACTCTATGTAGGCATTTATTTGAGCGTCAATCTGCTGAATCTGCGTGTTGACTTCTTTTATATATGCCTCTTGTTTGCTTATATCGTCACGGTATGCGGCGATTTTAGCCTCACGCTCTTTATTATCCTGCGCGATTTTATTCGCTTTTTGGTTCAACTCATCGATTTTCTGCTTATTTGCATCTATGCTCCCCGAATTAGCAGAACCCGCTGAATTTGCCCAAGCAACCCCCGAATCTTCCCGCGGGTTCTGGCCGGTAAACAGCACCGAACTCATCAATACGCCGATTAATCCTGCCGAAATAATACGTTTTAGTTTTCTTCTTTTATAAACGCTTAACATAAGAATTATTCTCCTTCTTTTGGTTTTTCTGAAAGTTTGGAATATTCCGCAATGACTTCCGCCAGTTTCACGCTCGAAAGCGGTTTTTTCTTCGTGGATGCAGGTTGATTCCCTGCTGTCTGAACAGGACGTTTCTCTACAAGTTTAGGCTGAATAGCAGGCTTATTGTCCTCGATTTTAGGTGGGTGAGCAATTTTAGCAGATTCAAAAGGGATAAAGGTTTCGTGCGGTTTAACCGGAACGAGATTCTCGCCCGGTTTCGATTTCACGAATAACTGCGGCGATTGCGGCAACGACTTCTCCATTTCCTCGGCAGAGGTTTGAATCTGTTTGTATGCCCGCAACGCAGCCGCCGGATTCGCTTGCGCTTTAGACTGTTCCCGGGACTCTTTAAATTCTTTAAAAACTGCCGTTTCGGAAGTTTTTTTCTCGGGCTTATCGTGAAGTTCGTCTTCTTCAGGGGCTGCAACAATCTCAATCGGAACAAACGTCGGTGTCTCGTCCTGCTTGTTGACAGGTTCGACACTGTTCTTTTTGTCGAGACTCTTGCGGAAAAGCGGCTTAAACAACTCCCACCCGATAACACACAAACAAGGAATAACCGCAATTACAAGAACCCCTATCGGCGAAATCGCAAAGTTTATGAGAATTCCCAGTGTTCGGCTTGTTTGAGTCACCTTTGCGATTATTCGAGTTTCGTATACATCCACATGCTCACCGACCTCATTTATAATCACGAAGTTGAGCGAAGACCCGTCTGTTTCGAGAGTCTCGTCTGTTTCGAGAATCTCATCTGTTTCGAGGGTCTCTCTGTGGGCAACTTCTCCGACTGATTTAAAACCGTCTTCGGTTTCATATATAACAAGAACCCCCACATTCAAATCAGTAGGTTGGACTTTTTTTCCTATTACGGCACACGGTGCAGGCGGTAAAATCTCGAACGCATCACTTCTTACAAGGAACACGTTACTCCCAAAGAGTTCGGGTGCCGCATTTCCTTTACCGGAAAACATAACCCCCATCACCACCAGGAAGACGGTAGTCAGCAACATAATCACGAAAAGAACAACGGACACGATTTGGGCGGTCTTTTTCTTGATAATTATTTTTTCTTCCCCCTCTTGACAAACCAAGTTTTATGGTGTATCATATTACGAGCATACACAAGCAATTCGAATTATACCACATTTCGAGAGACTTTGCAAGGTGTTTCTTATTATTTTTTACGCTTTTCTTGAAATTACCGCTTAATTTACCGTTGCTGATGTGGCTCAGTTGGTAGAGCAGTTGATTCGTAATCAACAGGTCGCCGGTTCGAATCCGGCCATCAGCTTAATAAACTTAATATAAGGTAACACCGCAGGGCTTGCCCTGCACCCCTCGCCCTGCGAGTGAGAGAGCCGCCCCAATGGGCGGGATGTTACACCCTATATTTCAATAAACAATAAAATAATCCTCAGCATGATACGCAATTCTTGTCATGTTGAGGATTATTTTGCGTAACCGCGCATATTATTATAAATGTATGGATTTAACTGTTTAAAAGGAATCGGCAGGTTGAATCGCTGTGAAATCCTGGCATTGACTAATTCGCTTTCGATATTACTGTCGGAAGGGCTTGATAATGACGACCTGAATATGCTCGGCAATCTGCTGAGTGCGGTAGGAAGCGTTATCGCCACCTTCGGCTCGATTGATACCCATGAATCGCCGCAGAACAACCCGAAATCTTAATAAATACCGGAAGCTACACTCTTAGCACAGAAGAAGTCACCGTTACGAAAACCAACTCCGGTCGATTGAACACCCTGAACTGCCCGGAATGTCTTTTCGAAAGCCCCCTGCTCACAATCAACTTGAAATCGGCATTGTCATATTCGCCGCTGAACTCATACAAACCTCCGGTATATTTCGGAAACTTCCCCTGCCCCGGTGTATACAATCCCTGCGGGAACAACAGCGGAATTCTGACTTGACCGCCATGAGCATGACCCGACAACATCATATCGAAGCCAAACCCCATGATTGAGGTATACATATCCGGGAAATGATTCAGCGCGATTTTATAATCGTCACGCTCGGCAAAGTCTTCCGGTGCGTTATACCACATACTGAAAACGTCACGATTTCCTCCCGCCAGAATGACCGGATTACCGTTGATTTCAATCTCGGCAATTTGATTGTTAAGCACGATTGCGCCGTTGGCTTCTGCTTCTTCCAGGATTTGCAGATATTCAGGATTAGCTTCCTCGTGATTCCCCGGAACAAAATAAACCGGGGCGATTTTCACGGCTTCGGCAATGAGAATGTTTCCCGACTCACGTTCCCCGTGATGATGAAAAATGTCTCCCCCTAACAAGATTATATCGGGTTTCCCTGCCTTTATGCTTGAGATTAGCCGCTGTTGTTCTTTTCCGTAAGAAGTGCAGTGAAGGTCAGTAATCAATGCGATTTTGAAACCCTCATCAATCTTATCCGACACGATTGTGTATTCGGTAATTTCCGCTACGTTAAAGAACGCCGCCACGATTATCAAAATCAAGGCGGCAATCAAGCCTCGTGCAATCCATCGAATTTTACGTTTTTTCTTACTACGTTTGTTTTCAGAAGCACCGGAAAAGTCAAAAACTTCCGGTGCTTTTTCAATATTATTCATTTCCCGCGCCCGCTAATAATGCCGCGATTGCTTCGGGCGAAAGATTCCCGCCGCCGCTGTCTGATTCGTGTACAGAAGCGGGCTTTTCCGGTTCGGGAGCAGGTTCGGTTTCAGGCTCGGAAGCCGCACCCGCTAATAATGCCGCGATTGCTTCGGGTGAGAGATTCCCTCCGCCGCTATCTGATTCATGTACAGAAGCGGGCTTTTCCGGTTCGGGAGCAGG
>WRKZ01000072.1 GCA_009777835.1 Oscillospiraceae bacterium
TCCACGACCACCGATGGCGGGACTGTTACGACTGCAGTGACGACTACGACCGACAACGGGGTGACTACTACGGGCGGGACTACGACTACAGGGAGCGGACAAAACCAAGAAGTAATCTACAATATGCAAAACGATACGTTTTTGGCTGCCCATGCTGACCAAGGAGCTACGGGGAATATAAACAGCCGTAGCGGTATCGGTTTCAACAGTTCGCGAATGTTAAGCTCGAACCTCGGGGGAGGTATCACAGTAGGCGGCGTTAGCGGCGCAAGAACAATTACCACTACCGGGAGAAGCGGAACATCGCAAGGTATTCAGTTAAATGAAGGTGCGATTAACGCTGTTGCCGCTCACCAATACAGATTTGAAGTCGGCGGAACATTCGGCACTGATGCGGGGTTGCAAATACGCTTGATTTCAAACGGAACAAGTCAAAATGTAGCTACCGTTAATACAGTGGCGGGCGGCGGGTTCAATCTGAGCCACACTGTGTCTGTTGCAGATATTACCGCGGCGATTCCCGGATATACAGTCGGAAGCATAGAAAGCAGTGCTGTCAACTTTGTAATTGATACCATTCGCGTTGTCAAAATCTGCCCGATGGGATGTACTGCTTGCACTCCGGACCAAACTACAACTGCGGCTACTACAACGGGTGGAATCGAACCGGGACCGGAATTTGCAATTTACGATATGCAGGAAGACTCGACATTTGACTCGTTAAGCGGCGGGAGCGGAGGAAGTTCATCCTTCTTAGTAAGGTCGGGCGGAACCGCCACATTAACCACAACCCCCACCAGAAGTGTAGCAGTCGTGGGGAGAACAGGCTCGTCACAAGGAATACGCATTAATATTTCCGCACTTAACACAGTTGCAAAAGCTAATCACAGCTACAGGATTGAATACTCGGGCAGTTTCCCCAACGCACCCGCCGGAGTAGGAAGAATCCGCCTTGAAAGCCCGTCTACTGTTTTGGCTACCTCACCCGCAGCGCACGGTAGTTTCACAGTTATGACCACAAGAACGGCGGCGCAAATTGCAAGTGATGCGAATGTGGACACAACCTACAGCCTCGGTTGCGCCACATCGGGAACTATGACTGCCGATACGCCGACCTCCAATATAACCTATACCGATATACGCATTATAGAAATTTGCCCCGATAATTGCACGGTTTGTGTCACCTACACAATAACTTTCAATCCGGGGGCGGGAGCAACAGTCAGCCCGACAAGTGCGAAAACCAATCAAAGCACGGGTAAGCTTGATACACTGCCGACTCCGACAAGAACATCGGATAATCTCGTCTTTACCGGTTGGTACACTGCGGCAAGCGGCGGAGACAGAGTTTACACAAGCACTGTGTTCAACCAAGACAGAACCATTTATGCACAATGGAGAGACACCGACAATGTCGATTTTGCGAGCCTAACCGCCGCTCAATTAGTGGCAGACATGGGTACAGGTTGGAACTTAGGTAATACCTTCGATGCATATTCGAATACTCAAGGTTTGGGATATGCATATAGCTCAAGCATTTCCAGTCTTGAAGTTTCATGGCTTGATAATAGCTTATCGGGCGGAAGAGCGGGGCAGATTACCACCGAAGCAACTATTGCAGGTGTCCGTGCGGCAGGATTTGATACAATCAGAATCCCCGTAACCTGGTATAAAATCGTCAACCCCGCCTCGGGAACAAATTACACTATCCGCGATTCATGGATGAACCGTATTGAAGAAGTCGTACAATGGGCTTATGCGCAAGATATGTATGTTATCCTCAACACTCATCATGAAGAACGTCTCTTGCCTTTAGGCGGCAGTAACCAAAACAGAAACGATGCACAAACCTATGTAAGGAAAATCTGGGAGCAGATTGGCGAAAGGTTCAAGAATTATGACCACAAGCTGATTTTTGAAGGAATTAACGAACCGCGCGACTTCGAGTATTTGAACGTCTTTGAACCCAATGCGAGCGGCGCGGCGGCAAACGATAGGCATCCCGCTTATACTGCGCAACAAGTTACCGACTGGCTCGAAAGTGTCAACCTGTTGAACCAAGTCTTTGTTGACACAGTAAGGGCTACAGGCGGCAACAACGTCCACAGAATCCTCATGTGTCCGACGTATGCGGCAACGGCACAGCTAAACGCACTGAATGCGTTCCGTACACCAACCGACCTCCCGCAGAATATGCACACTGTTAATGGAGTCAGCGGGCAGGTCAGCAAAAAAATCGCATTGTCAATCCACAGATACGAGCCGACACCATTCACCATTAATTCATCAACCGCCACTTGGACGGAAGCCGGAATCCAAAACGCACTTAGTCGTGTCAAAACTCGTTCAGACGCATTGGGAATTCCCGTAATCCTCGGCGAATGGGGAGTTACCAATAACGACAAAATACCGGGTGGAGAATCCGGAAGAACCGCCGAAAGGGCACGTTACTGCAACACTTATATGAGAATCGCCACCGAGTTCGGATTTAGAGCGGTCTTGTGGGATAACGGAAAATCGCCGACTGCGTTAGGCGAAGAGAGCCACGGTCACATTGACAGAGCAAGCGGCGCAAGACGTTTCCCCGCAATGATTAACGCGATTATGGCAGGGCGACAAGGATTGGAAACTTGGGGAACATCGTAATTAACTCCCCCCTGCCCGTTGGGCATCCCCCCTCCCGGAGGGGGGACGGGGCGGATTGTGTTCGCTGATGGGTGTTTTGATAATACGGAGCAGAAGAGTAATGTGCGGCTGTCGCTGAAGGATAAGGGGATTAGTATTAAGGTTTTGTGAGGGGTATGGTTATTGGTGATTTTTTTAGAGAATTTTTTTACAATTCAAACTTTATGTGGATTTATTTCTACGCTCTTGGGTACATTCGTGATATGGCTTTGTGGTCAGTTGTACTTACGAAATTCAAAATATCGAGGAACGTGGCGAGTGTTGAATTATAATAACAACGGAGAATTGAGACATGAATTTCTCTTCCACCTAAGACACAACAAAATAACGAACATTATCAAAGGAAGTTGCGTAGAAATATTCCCTAATAATGTAGAAAAAAAGCAAAAATTCGTCGGAGCTTTAACCCCAGACAAAGTTCTTTTCACTGTTTATGCTGCCGATAATGTTAAGAGCATGGTATCATATTATACCATCTCAAAAGGTGATGCTTGTCGTGAAACTGATTATACCATCTCCATAAGCGACCGTTACTTTGATGGGTATTATCAAAACACAAATGATGAAACAGGAAAAATAAGAAGAGTACGCTGTAAGTTATACCATGTCTCTCGAAAAAAGTTAAGCAAAAAAGCATATCAAAAACAAATTGAAAGAGTGACCCGCCCATGAAACTTAAATTCAAACACCAACAATTCCAAACCGATGCAGTCGCCGCGGTCACCGACCTTTTCAAAGGGCAACCACGGCGGCAGGACACGTTCACCATAGCAAACGAATCCCAACTCAGCCTTGATGACGGCTTGGGTTTCCAAAACACGCTCACCATCACCGATGAGCGGATTGTGGCGAATATGCAGGAAGTTCAAAGACGACACAGTTTGCCTTTGACGGAGGACGATTCCCGCCATTTCAACGTCGAAATGGAGACAGGGACTGGCAAAACTTACGTCTACACCAAGACGATTTTCACTCCGTGTACCGAAACTTGGTTGTTGAAAGTCACCGTTGCAATCCCTTTCAGTTTGGATTCGCTCTCAATCGATGTCACTCTTGCTGACATTTCATGAACGTGTTCTTGTGCGGCTTCAACCGATTCTTGCCTTATCTCGGCAACTTGATTTCGCAGTTCCTCTACGGATTTTGACTTCAAGGCCCTCCTCAATTTCTTTAAGCCCCTCGTCATAGCCGTAATCCGGTACTTAAAGTTGATGACATAATTCAAATCCTCCTCAGTTTCGTATTCTTTGTTTCTATCGGTGAACAGCACCCCGTCAAGGTGGTCGATTTCGTGGCATAAAGTCGCCGAAAGGAAATCCTCGGTTTAATCAGTTTCTCCCACCTTCTCATAACTTCTTTCAACAGCGAAGTAATGCACTTTACAGCTGTTCAAGTTGATGTAAGAATAAAACTTCTGAGCCAATTCCCCCGAATTGCCGGAATTAGTCTCGAAATCCTTAGCGTCCTCCATTGTCTCGAAAGTGAGCAAGTCAGCCCACGTGCCGCCATCAGCGACTTGTTTCCACGAGACAAAACCTTTCTGCTTTGAGATGTACTCGTTGTTTAGCGTTTCAGAGGCTTGCAGAAATTCTGAAACGGATGCCCCTTCTTTAAGTTTATATGAAACATAAAAAATTGCGTTTTTCATAAAGTTTCACTCCTTATATTCCTCACTCTCTCGGTGTAATATTACTCGCCGTAACCAACCGCCCGAGCGGGTCAATCGCACTTCGATTGCACAGCAAATCAATAATCAACTCACACTGCTCCGAATCGCAAGTATCCATTGCACCATTGCAATCAAGCATAATCCCGTAAGTGGCGAGAAACTCCGCACGTTCAGCGACTTCAAGCCGCACAATATGCTCAAGAATTTCCTCATTAAAATCGACAAACTTCTTGGCATTTTTCACCGACATTATAACCTCTTCAAGTTTCTCGAAATTGCTTATAATCTCGGAATCGGCGACAGTTTCTAAACACTTGACAGCGAGAGCAATATGCCGATTTTCCAACTCAAAAATTCGCTCAACATTCGATGAAAGAATGTAACAAAAGTCACCGATTAAGATAAAATCGACAGCCTCTGTGAATTTAAGTAACGGCTTTGCACTCGTGATAATGCCGTCTTCGGACGTGGTGCAGAGTCGTGATTTTTGCTTTGATAAAAACGGATTTCCGAGTTTCAAAAGCAGAATTTGCTCTGAGGTAAAACCCGTGCTACCCATGAAGGAATTCATTTCCTTCATGGTAGCCGGTACATTCTTTTCACCCACTTCCAATTCGCCGAAAAACGCAAACCCAGCGATTTTCGCAGGTGGCTTGTCGGACACGAAAACATCGGGTTCATACTCCTGCCCGTTCTTGATATTCAGCAAAATATCGGTTAGCGAATCACGAATTAAATCACTGTTTCTTTCGAGTACACCGATGTTTTCTTTGTCGGACAAAAACGGCGAATAATCCGCCACAGGCTTGTCAGCGACAGGCTTTTTAAGCAATGCTTTTTTCAGTATTTCAACCCAACTTTTAATGCCCTGCATTTGGCATAAATACCAGTCGAGTTCGATTCCGTCTCTGCCTTTGCGAGTGCCGAAAAGTGCGAATTTCCAGTCCAGTTTTGTTGGTTCGAGTTCCCGCAATGCGGCGGTTAGTGTTTGTGTGTTCATTAGACCTCCAAATAATATTGATTTCGACATAATAGTCATGTCAAGCAACCTGCTCGAAGCAAAGCTCCGACCCGTTGCTCTTCTTCGACATTATACCACAGAATGATTTATATTGCAATAGTTGTGTGAAATTTTGTTGAAGTCAATCAAAAGCCAATCCAACCGCACCCAAAACCTCCCCAATCGCCGCATGGATAACCAACTGAGCCTGTTCGTCAAGGTCGGTTTTGGACTTGTTATTACTCCGCTCGAAAAGTCTTGTCTAATCAGGCAAAGCCCGATTAGGACTTTTCTCGCTCAAATGGCTCTGTGTCTCGTCTGCCTTCGGCAGACAACCGACACAGGCAGCCGATTAAG
>WRKZ01000073.1 GCA_009777835.1 Oscillospiraceae bacterium
TCACGGCAAATACGGGGAATGTGGTCAAGTTCAGGCATTGTGCAAACTGTCGGGAATCGGATATGTGGGTAGCGGCTTTTCTGCGGCGAATGCCTGTTCTGATAAAATGCTGACCCATCTTATATTAAACAAAGCGGGAATCAAAACCGCAAGATATTATGAGTTGGAAAGAATCGACATTGATTCGCTTGATGAAAAGTTCCCGGATGTAGAAAAGTTTCTCGATTATCCGATGTACGCCAGACCTTCGGTTGCGGGGAGAAGCACCGGTGTACACGTTGCGCATAATCGGGAAGAGTTGAAGACTGCGATTAAGCTTGCGTTTTCTCATCATCATAAGATTCTTGTTGAGGAGAATCCTGAAGGCAGGGAGTTTGAGTGTATTGTCTGGGGGAGCGTTTATTCCATGAACGTCAGCTCCATAGCCGAGGCTAATGATGATTTCGAGTTGTTTCTTCCCGCGGTGATTGAGCAAAGTGTTGCCGAAGAAATCCGAAAGGCGGCAAAGACGGCGTTCATTGCAATGGGATGCACTTGTTTTGCACGCATGAGTTTCAAATTAACCAAGAACGGGCTCTATTGCAGTAGAGTATCGAATATGCCCGGGTTCACCGATAACGATATAATGGCGCGATTGATGCAGGAGAGCGGGTACGAATATTCGGATATGCTGGATATGCTGATAGATTCAGCTAAAGAAGCATAAGGAGAGCATAGGAGGCTTCAAATGAACAGAGATGTTTCGATTAACATTAAGTCGGTGCAAATCGCACCGCATTCACACGAAGAAGAACGTGATACTACTGAATTATTTACCTGTGGACGGCTTATTTCCAAAGGTAATCGAATCGGGGATTACACGTTATCGTACAGTGAAAGTGAAGTAACCGGTTTCGCAGGGAATAAAATCAGCCTTGCGGTCACGGAAGATAATATGGTAGTCATGCGGAGGAGCGGTGATTGCCCCTCTAATCTTATAATAGAAAAAGGTAAGAAACATCATTGTCATTACGGAACCCCTTACGGCGACTTCATGGTGGGGATTTATGCCGATGATGTTCAGTGCAACCTTAACGAGAACGGCGGCGGCTTATATATGAAGTATACGGTTGATATTAATTCTGCTTTGATGAGCAAGAACGAAATGTATATAGACTTCACGTTGCTTGATTCTAAAGAGGGCAAGGATGATAATCAAGACGAGCAGTCGATGAATTTCACGGATTTAACGGAGGAAAAGTCTGAATAAAAGCTTATGGTCGAAGCATCGTTTTTTCGAGTAAGTGAGCTTGACAGGCTTGAATTCATGCCACGGTTGTGGCGGAAAGGCATGGTCAGAAGAATGAATATAACAGGGAAGGCTAAACAGCAAATCACCGAAATGGTTTTGGCGGCACTCGGCAGACTTGTATCGAAAGGGGAAATCGCCGGGGAAGCCCTGCCTGCTTTTTCGGTTGAAATGCCCGCAAATCCGTCTAATGGGGACTTTTCATGCAATGTCGCGCTTGTTTCGGCGAAGTTGCTGAAACTTCCTCCGCGAAAAATCGCCGAACTAATTGCAGATGAAATCGAAATGCCGGATTTAATCAGAAAAGTGGAAATCGCCGGACCGGGATTCATCAACTTGTTTATAAGTGCGAAATGGTACGAGCAAGCCGTTAATGCGATTTTAGATAAATCGGAAGATTACGGTAAGAGTGATTTCGGGCAAGGAAAACGGGTGTTGGTCGAGTTTGTTTCAGCGAATCCGACCGGGCCTATGCACATCGGTAATGCGCGGGGCGGCGCACTGGGTGATTGTCTTGCATCGCTTATGGAAGCAGCGGGGTATAAAGTCGAGCGGGAGTTCTACGTTAATGACGCAGGGAATCAAATCGAGAAGTTCGGGATGAGCCTTGATGTTCGCTATCGGCAGGAGTTAGGTGAAGAAGTTGAAATTCCGGAAGAAGCGTATCAAGGAGAAGACATTGTCGAACATGCGCGGAATTTTGTTAGCCTTCACGGCGATAAATATTTGAAAGTTTCACAAGAAGAGCGAAAGGCGGCTTTAGTCGAATACGCGCTCCCGTTGAACGTACAAGCACTTGAAACCGATTTGGAAAAATATCGAATCACGTATAATACATGGTTTAGGGAAAGCGCGCTTCATGACAGTGACGCAGTCGGGCGAATTGTTGAGAAGTTGGTGCAAAGTGGTAAAACCTTCGAACAAGACGGCGCGTTATGGCTTAAAACGACAGATTTCGGGGACGAGAAAGACAGGGTTTTAGTTAGAAGTAACGGAGTTCCGACTTATTTCGTGCCGGATATAGCGTATCATTATAATAAGTTGGCTGAAAGAAATTTCGATATTGCGATTGACATTCTGGGGGCAGACCATCACGGATATATTCCGCGAATGAATGCGGCATTGTCGGCTCTGGGAATTGATGCGCCTTTACGGCTGAAGATGTTGATTATGCAAATGGTTCGATTGGTCAGGGCAGGAGAAACGGTTAAACTGTCGAAACGTTCCGGCAAGGCGATTACACTGTCAACCCTCCTGGATGAAGTCCCGGTTGATGCGGCGCGGTTTTTCTTTAATCTGCGTGATGCTGATACTCATCTTGACTTCGATTTGGATTTAGCTATTTCCGAAACAGCGCAGAATCCGGTTTATTACGTGCAGTACGCTCACGCACGGACTTGTAATATAATCAAGCGACTTGCGGAAGAAGAGAATCTTGTCCTTAATCGTGATTTTGATTTCGAATTCACTCATGAAGCGGAATTCGCGTTGCTGAGGAAACTTTCCACACTTACCGAGGAAATTAACGAAGCTGCACGTAGCTTGGAACCGTCGAGATTGACCCGCTATATTACAGAGACAGCGCAGTTGTTTCATGCGTTCTATGAGAAATGCAAAATCAAGGGGCAGGAAGAAGCGGTTCAGCAACCGCGACTTGCGTTGGTGACGGCTACCGGGATTGTGTTCCGAAATATACTCGGCATCATGAAAGTTGATGCCCCCGAGAGGATGTGAGCGAGCATGATTAGAAAATCCGTTGCGAGGTTTGCCTTATGCGTGGTGATATTCCTGTTGGTTACGGGATGCAATTCCGGCATATCGGATGGACAGGATGTTATCGACACGCCCGAACATTCAACAAGCGTATCAGAATTCGGAGAAGTCGGATATAAGCGTATAGAAGCAGTGTTTTCATCGCCTGCGGACTATTCCGAAGAAATTACTCGTGACGATATGGAGACTGTGAAATCTGTAATAGAGTCTCGTCTGGTTTTATTGGGCATTAATGATTATGAAGTTCGTATTGATTATTCGGCTTTTCGCGTAGACGTGGAATTCAAACCGCCTTCCGATATCGATTCGGAAGATGGTTTGAAAAAAATACTCACCGATTTAAGCGAAATGGCTTTGTTGACGTTTCGTGAGGGTGAGTCCCATAGCGGGGACAGCAGTAATCTGCCGATTATTCTTGCCGGGAAAGATATCAAAAAAGCAAATGCAATTTATGAGCCTCTTAACGAGCATAACGGGAGTTTTGCGGTGTCTCTTGAATTTAACGATTCGGGTGCCGAAGCGTTTGAGGAGGCTACGACGCGATTGTCATCGCAGAATTATGGTGTCATCTCAATTTGGTTGGATGATACGTTGATTTCCGCACCGAAGGTAACAAATCCAATAACGGGTGGTTTTGCAACAATAACGGGTGGAGGAAGTGGCTTCACCCTCGAAGAAGCCACGAGTTTAGCGAACAAAATCAATTTAGGTTCGCTCCCTTTCGTGCTTACGATTGAGAGCTATGAGGCAATTTAAAAAATAAAGGATAAGCAGAATGTCCATGAATGAAAAAACAATCTCAACTAATCGAATTTATTACGGGAGAATAATCGGAGTACGTAATGATACGGTCGAGCTTCCTAACGGCAATAACGCCGAAAGAGAAGTTGTCGAACATTCCGGCGGAGTGTGTGTGTTGCCGTTGAGCGAACGAGACGAAGTTATAATGGTGAAGCAGTTTCGTTATCCGTATGGCGAAGAAACCCTTGAGCTTCCTGCGGGGAAACTCGAAAAAGGCGAAGAACCCCTCGAATGTGGAAAACGGGAGTTGTGGGAGGAAACCGGTTGTACCGCAAAGAAATATGATTATCTGGGAAGACTCTATCCGACCCCTGCATATTGCACCGAGGTGATTCATATGTATTTGGCGAGAGAACTTTGCGAAGGGGAGGGAAATTCTCCTGATACGGATGAATTTCTCGATGTTGTAAAACTGCCCTTCGACAAAGTCATTGATATGATTTTTAGAGACGAGATTAGCGACGCTAAAACTCAACTCGCCATGTTGAAAGTTAAAATCCTGCTGAATAACTAGCAGTGATTACCCTTAACCCAAGTCATCAGACAGGGTGGATGCAGGAGCTGATGCTTCCGCGGCAAGATACTCATCGTATGCTTTGAGTATAGTTGATTCGATAAGGCTACGTGCTTCCGGATTAATCGGATGGATTATATCGCGGAATGTTCCCGCCTCGTCTCTCCTACTGGGCATTGCAACGAACATACGTTCGTCTCCTTGTACCAACTTGATGTCATGAACGGCAATCGACTCATCGATTGTGAGGGAGACAACCGCCCTCAATCTGCCGTCTTGCAGAATTTTTCTGATTCTGATATCGCTTATTTGCATCATTTTGCGAACTTCCTTTCTGTTTGTGTAAAAACACGACTCCTTTATTATTTTATTAGGAGTTATTCGGCTTTTCAGACCTTTCGTCTGTTTAGAGTTTGCGTTTAAGATTATCTTTAGCGAAATGGGGAAAAATATTCACATGAAAAAAATGTTTAATAATCAAAAACAGGCTCATCTGGTTGGAATCGGCGGAAGCGGAATGTATCCGTTAGCGCAGATTCTCCATGGTAAGGGATATAACCTCACCGGTTCGGACAACAATGAGACCGATACGGTCGAAGCTGTTCGAAAAATGGGGATTAAAGTCTTTATGGGACATTTCCCCGAAAATGTCGCTTCTGCTGATGTCGTAGTACGTTCGGCTGCAATAGGGGATGATAATCCCGAAATAACAGCTGCGCGCAAATTGGGAATTCCTGTGATTGAACGGGCGGATTTGCTGGGTCACATTACCGCGCAATACAGTAAAGCAATCTGCGTTTCGGGGACACACGGAAAAACCACTGTTTCGTCTATGCTTGCTTACATTTTTATGCAAGAAGGCGTGGACATTTCTGCTGTAATCGGCGGCAAGCTGAAAATTTTTGACGGAGGTTCCGGAAGAACCGGAACCAGTGATGTCATGATTTGCGAAGCCTGCGAATATGCCGATACGTTTTTGAAACTCTCTCCCGATATCGCGGTCATACTCAACATCGACAGTGACCATCTCGAATACTTTAAAAGCATGGAGAATCTCCGCGCTTCTTTTTCACAGTTCTGCAAACTCACAAGCGAGCTCCTTGTAATAAACGGAGACGATGAGAATACTGTTCTCGCAGTCAAAGACAGCGATTTTGCCGGCAGAATCGTGACTTTCGGTTGGGAGGAGAGTAACGATTATTATCCGAGGAACGTACAAGGCTCGGACTTTGATTTGTTTAAGCAGGGGGATTTCCTGGTGCACGTCAAGCTCAACGTCCCCGGAGAGCATAACGTTTTGAATGCGGTGGCGGC
>WRKZ01000074.1 GCA_009777835.1 Oscillospiraceae bacterium
GTTGGTAGCTAACCAAAAACAATAATGACCGTAATTTATATTATAGGAGGTATCAGGAATGGATTATTTATGGGCTTTTGCGGTCGGCGGGGCGATTTGCCTCGTTGGTCAGATTCTGATTGACTTAACGAAACTTACCCCTGCGAAGATTCTGGTTTCGTTTGCAGTTGCGGGCGTAATTCTCACGGCGGTCGGTTTGTATGCTCCGTTAGTGGAATTTGCGGGGGCGGGTGCAACCGTCCCGATTACCGGGTTCGGCTTCCTGTTGGCTGAAGGGGTTCGGCGGAGCGTTGATTCAATCGGGTTGCTCGGCATATTCTCCGGGGGAATGGGTGCGGCTGCCGCCGGACTGGAAGCGGTAATCATTATGGGGCTTATCGTTTCGTTGTTGTTCAAACGCGGGGACAGGGTCTCGTGAAACGAATCGGAATTTGTATAGGAATATTCGCCGCGCTGTTTGTATTTGCGTCCATCAGCGAAAACTACGCCATGAATAAAATCAAGCAGACGGGATTGTTTGTGTCGCAAGCCGTGGAAGCCCGCCGCGCGGGGGATTTTGAATCGGCGAAGGAAAACGCCGAATTCGCCTGGGAAGAGTGGCGTTCTTTGTCAAAAATGAGTAACTACGTCCTGTCCGACTTAACCATCATAGCCGATGTTTCGGTTTCGCTGTCCCGCGTGGTTACGTTGGCTCAAGGTGATGACAGTGAACGTTTTTTCGAAGAATGTACCGCCACGATTTTGTTGTTGAAACACTTCAAATCAGACAACAAGAATCTGTTGGGAAATGAATGACCGTCGGCAGATAGCCGATTATTGCTCCGCAACGAATGTCAAGACATTTGTTGCGGTTTAATAATACGCAAGATATATCTTGCGTATTATTCGCTAACTGCAAAGTTGCTCAAGCTCTTTTTTCAGTTGTTGAATAATGCGTTTTTCCAGTCGTGAGATGTAGCTTTGGGAAATCCCGATTTCATCTGCGACTTCTTTTTGTGTAAGCTCTTTTTTTCCGCAAAGCCCGTACCGCATTTCCATGATTAAGCGTTCGCGCTCGCCCAACCGCTTAATCGCCGAAAGCAGCAGATTCCGCTCGACTTCGTTTTCTATATCGATGTTGACAACATCGTTTTCGGTGCCGAGAACATCCGACAAGAGGAGTTCGTTCCCGTCCCAATCTATGTTGAGCGGTTCGTCAATAGAAATCTCGTACTTATATTGGTTGGACTTCCGCAGGTACATGAGAATCTCGTTTTCGATACAACGCGAAGCGTAAGTCGCGAGTTTGATGTTTTTATCGGGGCTGAAGGTATTCACGGCTTTGATTAATCCGATTGTCCCGATTGAAATCAGGTCTTCTATTCCGATTCCCGTAGATTCGAACTTCTTCGCTATATAAACAACCAACCGCAAATTATGAACAATCAAGGTCTCTCGCGCGGTCTGGAAGTCTGTTACCAACATCGCGAAGGCACTCTCTTCTTCTTCTTTGCTCAACGGCGGCGGAAGTGATTCTGCACCATTTATGTAGAATACGCCGTTTAAAGCGGATTTTTTACGTTCTTTCCTTATTTTTTCGAATAGCTTTCCTAAAAAGAGTTGTAATTTGCACATTGTTGTAATTTCTCCTTGTTATAGTTATTGCTCCGCAACGAAAGTCTTGTAAAATCGGGAAAAGCCCGATTTTGATTTTCATTGCTCAACATCAGATTAATAATTTGGGATTAAATACCGCCGGGGAATCCTTACTGATTGGCGAATCACTGATTCCGATAAGTGCGTTTACCGATTTATTCGGGACGTTGTCGGTGATGATTACGATTTCTTCCGCCCGGAAAACCGGGATTAATCCGGTGGAATCAATGGTGTTGTAAGGTAGAAACCGCGGTAATAAATCCGGGATATCAATTCCGGAACCCGGGCAGACAATCACGGGGAGACCGGTGAAATAATCGGTAAGCATATTCCCCGAATCGGCTATCGCATCCAGTGTTACCGACTTTCCCCCTATAGTAACGGTGATTGTGTATTTGCGGTCGGCGGCGTGCTTAACGTCGAGAATATACCGCAGTATGCGAATCAGACCGTACGCCAGCGCAGTCGTGATTACCAGTGTCATGAAAGAAATGTCGAAATAAGGTATACCATTGTTGAATTCCATGCCGAGGGGGGCGGCAAAAAGCCATAACATCATCGTGAAACCTGCAAAAACGACATTGATTGTTATGAAAATCAACGAGTTTTTGGAATACTCATAACCGCTTTTATACCCGAAAGCGAGCAGAACAATCAGCATCCCCGCCGTCGCTTTAACAGCGATGTTTACGACAAACGGCAACGGAGGCAGAAGGATAATCAACGAAGAAATCCCCCCCGCAAGTGAAGCAAGCAGTAGCCTCCTCCCTCTTATTTTGAGGTGGAGAAAAATCGCAGTACCTTTCAAAAGAAAATAGGTTATGTATAGGTTTATTATGACGAGTAGGTCAATGTAAATCGCACTCATAGATTGATTATACTACCCCACGGTCACGAAATTTGCCGAAAAAGACAAGCGGAATAAATTTTTTCTAAACGGCTTTACATTACGGATTTTCTGCGGTACACCGTAAAAGCCGTAAATTCGTAACAGATATTTCGACAATAAACCACCCCCCCGATTCGTACGAATCGGGGGGGTACTCTTATTCAATGGTACTATTCGTGTTAGCTAAATACTTCTGAATCTCAAGTGAATCTGCAATTGTAATATTTCCATCGCCATTCGTATCCGCTAAATAAGCTTTTGCTTGAGGAAGTGTTATCATATTCGCCGGGAATTTCAAAATTTCCATAGCATCGTCAATACTCCGAACTCCGTCTTGATTTACATCGGCGTTTCTATAAGTGAAACAACCTGTACATCTGCCACTGCCGTTATATGATGTACAATCCGAAGTAGAACCCCCTGTACCTCTTTTTCATTCTACTTTACCCTCCTCAAGTTTTTTCGCTTCCTCCAAAGCTCTTGAGACCTCCTCAACAAGCTCATCATACGCTTCTTCGGGGGTGAGTTCGATTCCCTTTTCCGCACGTTCAATAGCAATTGTAAGTTTTTCGATTACCCTGTCGTATTTATACGCTTCTTTGTGAAATCTTGCGTTTCCTTCATAGAAAATCTGTTCACCGTCTTCCTCTTCAACCAATTGCCCGCTATTGGTTCTTTGCGTTCTTTTGAGTTCGGCGATTACAGGGTCGCTCTCGTCAAAATAGTCACTGAGTTTACGGGTTTCCTCTCTCGACAAGGATGCAAGGTTGAGATACTCGCCCATACCTCTGTCGAGGGCGTATTTTTCTCCATCTAACTCAACAATGTCAAGAATAATGGAATACAATCCAACTATCCAATAATAATCTTCAACATTATCCTCTCTTGATTTCAACTCTTCCGGTGTAACTTTCGATAAAAATAAGAACATTCGATCGCCTTTTTTGAACAAGGGATTTTCGTAAACCGTATTTTCTCCCGTACCCATTTGAGAAATTCTTATAGTCTTCTGTTCATTTTCGCCTTTCAAAGCATGATTAATATCGGCTGAAAAGAAAGTTTCCCAATGAACAGATTCCCCCAACCACCCGGTTATTGTGACATCTGCAATGACATCCGACTGTTCGATTAACTTTTCTAAAGCACCCAAACCCGATGGGGTTACATCAAGACTCACTTTCATATAACTCTTGCCCACCCTCACCGGGGTATCCTTAAACTCGGTGATTTCATTCACCTGATTCTCCGTCGCGGGGATTTCACTCTCGGAACATCCTACAATTCCGATAGTCATCGCTGCAATCAGCGCGATTGCAATTGATTTTCTTTTTCGCATTAGAATTACCTCCATATTTCTGTTTTGTTATGATTGGGTTTCCTCATTGAATGGTATTATATCACATCATCGAACGTAAATCAATAGTCAATTTGCACAAAACTTGTGATGGATTTTTGTGGAAAATCAACAAAAACAACTTACTTTTTAAATCTCCGAACTTTACTCATATAAAAATCCCACTGATGAAATCAGTGGGATTACTATTGAAGAAACATAAACGTAAGAGAGAACATACAGTATGATTTCGCAACAACAAAATTCAAGTCTGTCGTTCAATTAAATTATATTCGCCCTCTTTTTCTGCCGTAAGCAGGAACACATCTTTCAAGGACAAGCGTTTCTCATTGAGGAGCATATTGAGGCGATTCTCGTCCCAACCACTCAACTCGAACGAGTTTTTCTCGATTTTACCATCTTTAATAATAACCGTCTGCGGGTCGGCGATTTTACCTGACTCTGCCGCTTTAGTCTTTTCAAGGAAGCTGATTTTCCCTGTATTTTCCACAATCGCATACTGAATATCCGCAACATTGAATATAGCCGCCTCCCTCATAGACTCCATAATATCGTCGATGGTATAGCGCAGATTGCGCAGGGCGTTCTGGTCGATTGCCCCGTTGGAAATAATCACCCTCGGCGTTCCGGTGGTGATTTTTCGCATTGCATTGCTTTTGAGGTTGACTCCGGTTATAATAACATCCATACTCACAATAAGGAGAATAGGCACAATTCCCGCCATAAGCGGTACGTTAGACTCCTCGAGGGAAATCGTGACAATATTGGAAATGATTATAGTAGTCACCAGTTCGGAGGGTTGGAGTTCGCTTAACTGCTTTTTCCCCATCAACCGAACCGCGAAGATTACCATTATATACAAAATCAACGTAGATAAAACTAAACTCAACATGTGATTATTCTGTACGATTTTGGGGAATATAAACGTATGTTGAAAAATAATGTTGAAAACAATCTTGAAAATCTTGAAAAAGCGCGATTATCACCTGATTTAACCACGAATCTTGTGAATCTGCGCTCTCTGTTAAATGAAACAAGCGACCTTAATGTAAAGTACGCCAAAGTCGCCGACTGCGATATAG
The DNA here is from genome assembly GCA_009777835.1 of Oscillospiraceae bacterium. Lineage (GTDB taxonomy): Bacteria > Bacillota > Clostridia > Oscillospirales > Ruminococcaceae > Ruminiclostridium_E. Next base: position 4,961 of record WRKZ01000074.1, read on the forward strand.
CTGTAATCACCTGTGAAGGAATGGTAAACACTGCCGTTATAGCTGAACTGATTTACCGTCCGTTAAACTCGCTCGAACATTCCAAGTTAACCCCGGACGAATTTATGTCCCGTCTCGGCGAACAGATTCTTGCCGCGGTAAGCCAGAACGACTTTAGGACTTACGGGGAACTCGCCCGATTCTTCATGTCGGGGTTCGCGCTGATTCTCGCAGATGGGGTTGATTCCGGCATGGCGATTGCCGCACAAGGATTCAATACGCGTTCGGTGGAGAAGCCGCTGATTCACAGTAATATGCGCGGCTCGTGCGAGGGATTTACCGAAGCCCTCCGCACAAACATTTCACTTGTCAGGCGGCGGCTTAAATCCCCGAATTTCGTGATAAAAATCCTGCAAATAGGCGAAACAAGCAACACCGATGTCGCGCTGTGCTATATGAGTAACAAAGCCGACCCGAATATGCTCAAGCAAATCGAAGAAAAGTTGGAACAAATCCCGGTGAGTCTGGTACTCGAAGGCGGGTTTCTCGAGCCTTTCTTACAAGAGGGGAGCAATAACTTCTTCACGCAGGTCGGCACTACCGACCGTCC
>WRKZ01000075.1 GCA_009777835.1 Oscillospiraceae bacterium
CCGCCGAAAAAGAAGACTCTACACAAATCGGATTGAATATTTCGGCTTCCGGGGTAGTCCCTCTTAGAATTATAACTTCGGGGTCGGTTGATGTGAAATTGTACGGGCCTGTAAGCGACCCGCCGAACTCGAATGTTGTCAGCAACATTTCGCCTATCACGGGGGAAGAGTTGACAGACTATTATCAAATCGTTTTGGAGAAAATCGCGACCCCGGGAAGTCCGTTTGTTCCGGATTTTGACTTTGCGATTGTCACGGCAAACGTAGACCCGACCGACCCCGATATTGATAATCAGATAGGTTTCTCGGGTATTCCGAGATGGATGAATCTTTCCTAAGTGAAAATGCGGTAAGGAGAATAATGTTATGAAATATTTGTATAGACTGAGGAATCGCAAGGGTTTGACGATTCTTGAAGTGATTATAGCTACGGTTATTTTCAGCTTGATTCTGCTTGCGGCATTCGCTATGTATGTGCCGGTGAACAGGGCGGCTGAGTTGGTTCAGTCGGATTCGGATGCGCAAAGGGTGGTTATGGCGGCAGAGTCATATCTTAACACGCAACTCCGTAATTCGGTAAGCATGACCGTGTATCGCGGCGTAGATTTCACCGCCAATATTCCCGTGGCACAGGGCGGTGGTGTGGACACCGATACGGCAATTTCCGAGGTCATGATGAATTTTGCGACACATAAGTCGGTCGCCGGGACGAATCCGCAGGCTATCGTGATTCGTGATATCAGCGGAATCTCTTATTTGTACAACATTCGTCTGTTGAATGCAGACGGCACGCCTAAAACCATGGCACAAATCGACGCCGATTTGACAAGCGAAAACAATCGCGTGTTCAGCCGTTCTTTTTACGGAAATATAGACCTTGATGTCGCGATTGAGATTAGCCCGGCTAACGTTGATTTACAGGAGCGCGGCGATACCGAAATCCGTATACAGATTGATGCGAATCGTATGGAAGGTGCTACGAAAAATCACCTCCTGGATTCTCGCCGTTTAAGCAGAACCGGATTAACCTGGATTGGCAGCTTGACCGGCCCCGAAACAGGCGTTCCGGTGGAGGCTTTACCGGGGACTACTCCGGTCTCAATCGGGAGTTTTCGGTTGAGGGCGAACGTTCAAGATATGCGCGGTTGCACTACCCCGGATGAGTGTAACAGTATCGATTGTGATGCCACGCACGGAAACTATTTGATTCTTTATCATAATAACGTACACATCGGGCGGGAAGCCGCAAGATGTAAACCCGAATGTAAAACTGCAGATTTGGATTCTAATCCGGTTTTCGCCCATATGCATACGGATTTAATCACAATCACAGACCCTATTTCGGGTACTGTAATAAACACAATTCCTCGAATCGACACTTATAACTGGGTGTGCAGCCGTCGCGGGTGTGTAAACGAGATTTCAATTTGCGATGATTGCAAGGGTTGTACGCGACATCATACGCATAAGGCGGGAGATGACTGTCGCGACTGTCTGGGTGCTATTAAGTTAAGTTCAGCCGACCCGACAGGGCAGTGTTCGCATGACCCGGATGTCGTGATAGCGTGTTCTCACCCCGCTTATGGGCCTTGGGAAGTGACTGCAATGACAGGAGTTATGAAAAGGGTTTGTAACCAGTGCGGTCTCGGCTCGGAAACTTGCGGGCCTGTTCATTACACCGATGCCGGAAAAACTGTTGTAGCAGTTCCGGGACAGACTTGTGCTACTTGCGGCTACTTAGTCGTAGATACGGGAAGTTTCTGTCCTCCACATGGTGGTTCGGGTTGGACTGCAGGTACATGGAGCGCGTGGACAGTCGGTGTAACGAGTACGCGTACTCGTGAGGATAGTTGCACCCGCTGTATATCTGAAGGGGCTTCTCCTGTAGCGACCCAAACCGAGACAGAAACGTGTACGCTTCATGGTAATACGCATGGAACGCTTGCAGGAGGTGCGACATGTGCGACGTGCGGTTATGTTAAGAGTCTTGGCGGTCCGGTTTCTACACCGGGGTTAACTCAAAATACCATTGCGCCGCAAAATGGTGGTGCAATTGAGGGTGACGGCGTGTATAGATTGAATGGTCAGCCGAGTGGCATTACCGGTGATTCAATGAGTTGGCAAATTGTATTAAGACTTCCGGGTACCGGATATGTTGTAACCTCTCAAGGTAACGGCGGTACAGTCATAATAGATGGTGACTTGTTGATTATTTCTCGTACCGGATACGCCGGTCATTTAGGTGGTGTAGCTATACGACCTCCGGCAGGAGTTACATCGAATCTTGTGCTTCAATGGGTTTCATGATTAATCCTACTTTCCCCGCCTTTTCGAACGGAGGGGCGGGGAAGTAAACGGCGAGAATCGGGGTATAGTAGCGGTAGAGAGTTCTTGAAAACGGAGGTGGATGAGATGAGTGGCATTGATGCCAGAGATGTTCTGTTTACGTTGCTTGGTGTGGAGCATGACCCTGCAAAAATTAAGGAAGCAGTCGCACATGCCGAAGCCAGGTTAACAAAGAAAGACCGTGACGAAGTCAGAGAGCGGTTTAAGATTTTAATCGAAGAAAAAGAGAGTTAGAATTAACCCCCAAAACAAATAAAACCGCCGTCATGGTAAAACGTCGGCGGTTTTATTTGGTAATAGCTGTTTAAGCGTTGACAAGGTGGTGCTTCTGTTGTATAATAGCAAGAGAAGAGTTGCGTTAAAAAGAAGGAGTTGCGTTAATCTTCTACCCCATGAACGTCATGTACCAATCAATCAGGTTTTCCCCGTAGATGAACGCTACCGCGATTCCGATTGCAAGGAACGGGCCGAATCGGATTACCGTGCCTTTGACCGGGAGTTCGTCTTGATTTTCGATTTCTTTCTCGATTTCTTTCTCGATTTCTTTCTCGGTTTCGTCTTCTGTTTCGGTTTCCGTTTTAGGTGACTTGAGTTTGATTATTACTCCCACGACAGAGCCGAGGAAGATTCCGATTAATGCGGCGGGGATTATGTTCCAACCGAGGAGCAGTCCTGCAGCTGCCATTAACTGAACATCGGCGCCGCCCATCGCACCGAATAAACCCAGAATCAAGAAGGGGACAGAAATCACGAACATTCCTATGAAGTGTGAGGAAGCGGGAACATCACTCGCCCCGAAAATGGAGAGTCCCAGGGCAATTATTCCGAGGGCGGCGATGGAAATCGGACACCAGTATTCGATTTCGCCGGTGTCGTAGTCGAAGAATGACAGGCAAATCAGAATCGGGAAGAGGATAACGGCGAATCCCAGGTTGATACTGAATCCCAGACCTATGAAAGCGACGGCATAGGAGATTCCGCAGAGGAGTTCCACCAGGGCATAACGCGGAGAGATTTTCGTTTTGCAGTAACGGCATTTTCCGCCCAGACAAATCCAGCTTAAAATCGGGAACAGGTCGTACCAGTTGAGCGTGTGACCGCAATCGGTACAGTGAGAACGACCCTTCACGATACCTTCCTTTTTGGGGGTTCGGTAGATGACAACGTTCAGGAAACTGCCGATAATCGTCCCGTAGGCGAGCATAATCGCCGATATAAGAATAGTGTGCATTTTGATTTCTCCTTCGTATTTCATGTGCTTTGACTGTAATTATAACATAAATATTCAAATTTAGCAAGAATCCGGTGATAATTATTCAAATTTGCAAATTTGAAAAAATCCGGTAAGAAAAGAGGAAAAAAGTTATGATGATGAACGTTCCAATCGGGAAAGTGCTGATTGAAAGCGGGTATATAAGTCAAGAACAGCTTGACACCGCTTTAGTCAAGCAAAAGGAGATGCCGGCAGGGACAAAATTGGGCGAAACGCTGATTTCTTTGGGATATGTGTCGGAGACTCAGCTGGTTCGCGCACTCTCGCGGCGGTTGAAGGTCCAGTTCGTGGATTTGAGCAACGAAAACGTTGACTATGATGCGGTCAAGCGTATTTCGGAAGAAGATGCGCGAAAGCATACTTTAATCGCATATAAAGTCGTGAATGGTCGGCTTTATACAGCAACGAATGACCCCGTAAACTTCTACGTTTTTGAGGAGTTGAAGGTCAAAACCGGATATGAAATCCACCCGGTACTCGCTACTAAAACGGCAATTTTAGATGCGATTAACAAGGCATACTCTGAAAAAGAGCAATCCGAGGTTATGAGTGACATCGATAAGGAGTATGATGCTAACTCCGCTTTGCAACAAGCGCAGGAAGAAGCATCGGCTTCCGACGAACGTGTCGATAACGCGCCGGTGGTTAAACTCGTGAACACCCTTATAGAATCGGCTTTCCGAACGAACGCGTCGGATATACATATTGAGCCGTTTAAGGACAGAACAAGGATTCGTTTTAGGGTAGACGGTGAGTGTTCGGAAAAAATGGTGGTGAAGCCTGCCGTTCACTCTTCGCTGGTAACGCGTTTGAAAATCCTTGCAGGTATGAACATCGCCGAGAAGAGAATCCCGCTTGACGGTCGTTTCGGTACGAAAATTGACGGCGTGAATCTTGACCTGCGTGTGTCATCGGTTCCTACCGTTTTCGGTGAGAAAGTGGTTATCCGTCTGCTTTCGACCGCAGATGAAAAAACCAGAAAAGTTACCGACCTTGGTATGAGCGATTACAACTATGAAATGTTCAAGCAGATTATTCGTTGTCCGCACGGGGTTATGTTGGTAACAGGGCCGACCGGTTCGGGTAAATCAACCACATTGTACGCTACTTTGGGAGAACTTTCTAAACCGAACATCAACGTGGTCACGTGTGAAGACCCGGTGGAGAAAAAAATCGACGGGGTGAATCAGTGTCAGATGAACGTAAAAGCCGGATACACTTTTGCGTTGGCGTTGCGTGCTATTCTCCGTCAGGACCCGGATATAGTAATGGTGGGAGAAATTCGTGACGGTGAAACTGCCGACATCGCTATACGTGCGGCAATCACCGGTCACTTGGTGCTTTCGACATTGCATACGAATGACGCTGCAAGTACGATTCTTCGTCTCGTGGACATGGGGGTTGCGCCGTACATGGTTGCTTCTTCGATAGTCGGGGTAATTGCTCAGCGTCTTGTAAAAGTCCTTTGTCGGGAATGTTGTACCGAAATCACCTTGACAGACCCCGCTGATTTAAGGCTGATTAATAAGAAAGAGCCGACTAAAATTAAGGGATTTAAAGAGGGCGGGTGTAAAACCTGCAGAAATACCGGCTATACGGGGCGAACGGCTATTCACGAGATTATCATTCCCAGTAATGCAATTAAGGAATGTATTTCTAAAAACGGAACGGCGGAAGAAATCGGTCAGCTCGCGAAAGAAAACGGCACGAAACTCCTCCGTGATAACGTGACCGACATGGTTTTATCGGGAACAACTTCGTTGGATGAACTTGTCAAAGCGACGTATACGGTCTAAATATCCGCTTTAATTAAGAAA
>WRKZ01000076.1 GCA_009777835.1 Oscillospiraceae bacterium
AATGTGCGAGACATAAGCGGGTACAATGAAGAGGCGAAGAATAACGACGAACTCGAGCCTATGCCGAAAATCGTTATTTTCATTGACGAACTTGCCGATTTAATGATGACTGCCGCACGTGAAGTTGAAGGAAATATCTGCCGTTTGGCGCAAATGGCGCGTGCGGCGGGAATCCATCTGGTTATAGCAACCCAACGTCCGACTGTAAACGTAGTTACCGGGCTGATTAAGGCGAACATTCCAAGCAGAATCGCTTTGAAAGTAGCCTCACAAATAGACTCCCGCACGATTATCGATACGGCGGGGGCAGACAAACTCCTCGGAAAAGGAGATATGCTGTATGCCCCGGTCGGGATTCCCAAACCGGTTCGCGTGCAGGGATGTTGGGTCGCCGACAAGGAAATCGACCGGGTCGTTGCGTTTATTAAAGATAACTTCGATTTAGACTACGACGAAAATGTCATCGAAGAAATCGAACGTCAAGCGTTGGCGGTCGGGGAAAAAGACAAAGGCGGCGATTCCTCCGCCGAAGAGTTCGACCTGGACGACGACAAACTCGAAGATGCGATTGAGGCGGTAATAGATGCGGGAAAAGCCTCAACTTCCTATCTGCAGTTGAAGTTGAAACTGGGATACGGTCGTGCAGCGCGAATGATTGACATTATGGAGAAACTGGGCATAGTCGGGAAGTTTGAGGGAAGTAAACCGCGCGAAGTCCTGATGACAAAGCAAGACTGGTATGAACGCAAAATGAACCTGGGAAAATAAGGAAGACCCCATAAAAATTTTCAAAATCTAATTGACAAATCTATGAAATTATGGTATACTTCAGAAAATATCAAGATTAAACGGAGGTAACATCAATGGCAAAAATAGCAAAGAAAATCATATCAATAATTCTGGCAGCGGTGATAATCATTACTTCGGTCACGGCGATTACCCCCGACAATCCTTTTCGTATAGGCGATGTAGACGGTAATGGTACAATAGAAATAAGCGACGTATTGGAAATTCTCAAGTATATGGCGAAAATGAACAATACGATTACCGGTCATGGTAAAGAAGCCGAAGCCGATATAAATCAAGACGGTGAGATTGATTTGTGGGATGTTATGGCGATTATTGCTTTTCTTTCTAAGTTTACAACCGAATCGGAAATGGGGAATTATATAAATGAAAAGATAAGAGATTTAAAACCTTTTAATTTGCAATTTGAGGTTGATGCAAAAGCAGGTATTATTCGCTACATTACCGAAGATGAAATCCCGGGTAACGATGAAATAATCTATATACAAGACCTTAAGATTCAAATCGAGAACGGCTATATAGCATCTCGTCCCAAACAGACGCTTGTAGAGGAATGGTCGATAACGATCTCTCCGGGTACCTCTGTTGAGAAGGGTGATTTTGAAGCTATCGCGTTTTTAAATGTATGCTTTCCTGCGGGGGGAGTGATTATGACCCAATCGTTCACAGGCGGCGTTAAAGCTGCTCATTCGATTGTAATCAGCGGAACAGTCAACTATCAACCGATTTACTTCAGCGGACTGCCTGTAATCGGTTGCGAAGACGAGGGTTGTTGCCTTAATCCGATTCGCGAAACCGGCGATGTAGATGGAGACGGGGTCGTAGCAATCAACGATGCGCTTGAAATTCTCAAGTATTTAGCCGGAATGTCAAGCAAAATCGAAACAAGCGATTTTGCGTTCAATGCCGCAAAAATCACCGGAGGCGAAACCCCCGCAATCGCAGACGTGTTAGAAATTCTGAAACATCTGGCAGGAATGACAAGTGTTTTGAACTATCAAGTTTCAGAATCTTCTGATAATAATTGAAACAGCGAAACCCGTGAGTAATCCCGACAAAATCCCCCCCAGAATAAGCACGGGAATATACGGAAGAACCCCTGCCCCGCTCACAAAAATCGCAACGGCAACCTGAACCATGTTGTGCGCCAACGCACCCGCAACACTCGTGACCGGGATTAACTCCCCTTTCAGCAACATTCGGAAAAGTAACATTGCAAACACCGCCGAAATCCCTCCGGTTAAGCTGAACAGCAACACAGACGGATTTCCGACTATGAATGCGGCAGACAGCACCCGCACAATCACCACCAAAACAGCATCGGCGAACTTGTAAGCTTTTCGGTGCAATATGAACAAAGTCACCGTGTTTGCCAGTCCGAGTTTGATTCCCGGGAAAGGAGTAATCGGCGGAAGTTGGGACTCAATTACGAACATCACAAGCGAAACAGCAGTCAGAACACCTAACGAAACAAGTTTCTCGATTTTTCCGCTTCTTTTCAATACGTCACCCCGTCAATGTCCGAATCATTATTTCGGACACGTATTTCTATCCGTTCAGGGAGGCAAATAATCGGCACTACACCATTCACGAACCCCATATTCACACAGATTTGATCACGGCAGTTCGCCTGTGAAATCCCGATTTTACCATCACGAATTTCAACCTTGCTCACGTTTTCGATATTGTATGAAATAGGTTCGGACACTTGCAAAAGCTCGATTTCATACAGCAATTCGCCGTTTCGATATATTAGCGCAACCGGTTCATCGAATCGTATACCGATAATCCAAAGATGAGCAATGAGACTAGCCGATGCTAACGCAAAAATCACAATCGCCGAAATGACGGCTTTCGATTTCTTTGTCAAGTTCTTTGAAGATATAGACAACGCAAAACCCCTCCTTATTCCAAGTATCGTCATTCATGACATCGCCGGATATAAAAATAGCGGTCGAAAGCGCGTCGGAAAATGCCCCGTTTCCGGAAATAATCGTTACAGAAGCATAGTCAGACACAGCGGGTTCGCCTGTAAGCCGATTCAAAATATGATGATACTTCTCCCCATCTTGAATAAAAAAGCGTTCATAATCTCCGCTGGTAGCGAACGTTCCGCCCGACACTTCGATTACCACAGAGTTTTCACTCAAATTATGCGGATTTCGGATTCCCACCCGCCATGTACCGTTTTCGCGATGTGTTTGACCGATTACACCGATTTCCCCTCCTATATCAATAAAAGCGGAATTAACCCCACCGCTGACAAGAAGCTCTTTCAATTTATCAACCGCGAATCCTTTTGCTATACCGCCAAAGTGCATTTTCACCCGCTCGTTTGAAAAAGAAACCCGCCCGCCTTCGAAGGTGATATTCTCATACCCTATATAAGGCAGAAGTGAGTCTATATCAGAGCGTGCGGGGATTTGTTCGTATTGCCACAACTCAATGAGCGAGCCTAACGATATGTCGAAAGCCCCGTTTGTAAGCCGCGACATACGCAATCCCTCTTCGATTAATTCCGACATATATTCGCTGACTTCGACGGGTTCACTGTAAGCAGTTGTGTTTATTCGGCTGAGTTCGCTGTCGGGGTCATCATAATCGAAAATGCTCTCGATTTCATACAGTTTCATCTCGGCTTCTCGAATAAGTTGGTTTGCCGCTGCAACCGAATCCTGCGAATCAGACATTTGATATATACTCACGTTTACGTGAGTTCCCATGACGAATCCGTGATAAGTGACGGTCGTGTCTTCGGGCGGTTTCGAAAACAGACCGCAACCGTTACTCCAAAACAGGATACAGATAATGAGCGTGAATACTTGTAATAACTTCATAAGGAATATGATACTACATAATCGGGATTTTTTCAAGGGTTTTGGGGAAATTTTAGATGCGGATTAAGTTGCTTTCCCCGATTTACTGCATATACTAAACCTCGGTCCGTGTGGGACCGTGGTTTACATTTTCGCCTTAATATTCAAGAATATACTGAAAATCGGGCAAATCTGTGATAAACATATCATTTTCAAAAACGATTTCGTCTTTACTCCCATCGGTTCGTACCCTATGCAGGTGAACCAGAGAATAGTAAACCCTATCGCCGACTACGTTTATATCCCAGCCTCCGTCGCTCAAATAAGTAATCTCCGAACCATCGCTCCTCATTTTATAAATATTGTACTTATCATCGGCATTTTTGAAATAAATCCAACCGCCTGATTCAATTCTTTGTTCTGTATTACCGAGTGCTTTTGCTTGGGTATCGATGCTTCCGTCTTCCAGAACGTCAAAGTAATTTGTCTTTTCAAGTTGCTTAAGCTCCGACCCGTCGTTTTTCATCGAATAAAGATGAACATCGCTCGACCCATAGGTGAAGTAAAGGTAATCCCCAACAACAACCATCTTGCGTATTGTGAGTTCGCCGTTATAAATAAAACTGCCTTCTGTGCCGTCGGTCTTCATTGTGTAAATTCCGTTTAAATGGGGGCTCACCGTTTCGTAACAAGAAAAGTAAAGCCGGTCATTGATTATGTTTATATTCTTAATATGAAGATTTGCGGTATAAAACAGGATTTCTTTTTTTCCCGAACTTAACTCTTCCTTAATAAGCATTTGCTGACCATTTGTTTTGCCGATATAGTAATCATTCTTGCCGTCAGTGGCAACATCAGAATTCCCGATTACGTTGCCGAGAAGAGTCGAGGGAGGGTTCGGGTTCGTGGTCGAGGTTGAGCCTGACCCGGTCGCTAATAGCGACCGGGTTAAATCCAGCTTATACAAATTACCGTCATCACATAAAACGATGAAAAGATTCCTATCATAAGCCTCAATCCTCAAAATTCGGTTTTCTGTGTTTAAGCGGGATAATTCTTCATGATGCGTCAGTTCTTCTCCTGATTCGGCATTTTGGGTAAAGTATATATTACCGTCATTGAACTCGACAATAATATCTTTACCGCTACCGTCAACAGAATAAACGCTTTTAATATCCATGTCAGTATAAACGGCAGGCAATTCCACTTTGAAATAATCAGCATTGCGGTCGACACGCTTGCCCACATACAGATTTCCGTCATCATCGGAAAGCGTATACATCACACCGAAGTTTGCGTATCTGTTACCGAAAAGTCTGTTCACTCCGGATAAATAAGGCTCTGCTGTGACGGTGTATGCAGAGAATATTCCCTTTTGAGAGTCAGAAGGGTGGAACTTTATACCGCCTAAACTATCCAAGAAATGAAGACTGCCGTCACTAAGCAAGGCATAACTCGTCCCCTCCGAATCGCTCCAAGTATATATCTCCTTAACTCCGTCTCGATAAAAGAATTCATCATCGCTCCTGCCGCCTCTGCGTATAAAGAGCGGTTCATTTGTAACTGCGTTTGTGTCCTCATCCTCGTAACGAATAATGTGCAACATCGAATCATTCAAGGCATAAACCGTCAGACGCGACCCGCCGCCGTAGCCGATGCCCGCATTAACATAACCGTTTACCTCGAT
>WRKZ01000077.1 GCA_009777835.1 Oscillospiraceae bacterium
GTAGCAGCAGGCCTTTTCTTGCCTAAGGCGAATGCAACAACTATAATTACGACAACACCTGCGGCAATCATGATTATAGTAGTGGTATTAAAAAAGCTGTTCGCACCGATTTTTATCGGAATATTGTTACGTTCGCAGTAACTGATTAAGTATGAAGTATGAAGAGCGGCTTTGATTGTTGTTCTTGAGTCAACCGCATCAACGTCACTCAACGTATGAATCCCCACGACTTCTCCTTTTACATTAAGGAGAGGGCCGCCCGAATTCCCGCCGTGAGTGTCCGCGCTATGCTGTACATAAGCACGACCCGCATGAACAGAGTTTGTATTGCTGATAAGACCGCTTAATATAGTCATGTCTTCCGGTCTTGAAGGATAAACCCCTTCCGCGAATCTATCGCCGCCTGCCGGAAATCCGACTGTATAAATTACGTCCCCCGCCGAAACCTTATCCGACGAAATAATGGGAAGCGTCGGTCTTCCGTTCAAACTGCCGTCGCTGACTTCAAGAACAACCACATCCATAGTAGGGTCATCTCTGTCGCCCACAAAACGAACCCTGGCATCTGTTAAAACACCCTGCGCAGTTGTGAGAACGATTTTCACATCGCCCACTTCATCGCGATTATCCACAATAACGTGGCGATTAGTTGCGATATAGGTTTTGCCACCATGATGTGCAATTATAAAACCGGTACCATGTCCGTATGAATCCCCCCATATAGTCACCACCCTAACAACACTTTCCCGTGCATCGAGGATAACCTTGGGAGTCCCTCCGCTCGCAGAGACAATGCCGATTAACGGCAGTATAAACAGCGCGAGCGCCGTTATCAAAGAAACTGTTTTCTTCATGGTTATAACCATGCCTTTCCGCCACAAACGTGGCATGAATTCAAGCCTGTCAAGCTCACCTGCTCGAAGCGAAGCTTCGACCCATAAGCTCTTATTCAAACTTAGATTTCCTTTCGAATTTTCCTAATTTTCCAGTATAATTGCGGTAAAATTATCTTGGTTCGGCTTATTCATGCTCAATACCGCATTTTCGAGCGTTCTGCCGGCTTCATAAATATCAGGATTCGAAGCAAGTCGCGCGATTTCGGCGGTATCAACCGTCCCGAAAATTCCATCACTCATCAAAAGAACACGATCACCGGCTTGAAGTGCAATCGGTGAGACATTACAGTCGCGTTGAAGTTCGCCGTCAATCCCGATATAGCTTGTCAGTGCCTCTCTGTCGTGGGCGTTTCGTGCTTCTTCAAAGGTGATTTCACCCCGCGCCGCACGTTCGTCAAGCGTGACTTTATGCGTATGCTCTCGATTAAGTTGAACAAGCGAACCGTTCCGTAAAAGTGCGACCATGCTGTCGCCTACCGACGTGAAATACAGTTCGTTATTTCGCAAAATCGCACATATGAGGGTACTGCCGCTGTATTCGTAGCCTTTCGAAACTATGAAACTCCGCGCCTCCCTTTGAGAATCAGCGGTGATTCGTCCCAACAATTCAGACGGAAAATAGCCCCCTCCCTGCACTGTCGCGAACACATTCAACGACGTTTGAACGCATATTCGGCTGATTACATCTCCGTCGGAAACCCCGCCCATGCCGTCGGCAACCACAGCGAGAACACCTTTTTGGAAATCGTTTATGTCGGTCACGGCGAAACAGTCCTGCTGATAATTCCGTCTCCCTTGCCCTTGAATGTTAGCGATTTTATACCCACTGCTTACCGGAACAGGCGGAATCGGCACAGTAGAACGTATTTCGGCGGTTTGCGGTATCTCCGCAACTGCGGCAGCTACAGGTACAACTCCGGGAAGAATTGCGGCAACTTTTGCGGATTTCCTCCGTGACAATATAACCGCCGCGATTCCGATAACAACCCCCAATACAATTCCTGCAATAAGCCACCAGACAGAAAATCCGCCGCCTGTACTTTCAGTGAAATCTTCTTCATCGCCTCTTCTTTCTCTGACTGTCACGCTCGTATATTCGGAGACCGTCTCTTCCTCCGAGCCGGACTCCGGTGCGGAGGTGGTTTCACTCTCCACTGTCTCGGATTCGTTTTCTTCGGTTATTTCCGACACTGTAGTCGTTTCGGAAGTTGTCCCTGACGTTGTTTCGGTTACAGAGGTTTCAGAAGTCGCGGTGGTTTCCGATGTTGTTGTTTCAGATTCAATCGAAATAGCCGGAATTATTGGCATATTTATGAATTTCCTTTCTCCCATTCAAACGAATCCCCGCAGAACGGAACAAATTTCAGTTTCGAATTACCGATTTCAATCGTGTCGTACGGTTTGAGTACAACGTCCGACATAACAGCTTTTCCGTTCACACGAACGATTCCCCTGCCTTGATTCTTCCCGAAAATAAAGATTTTTTCTACAGCATCATACCCGATTGTAGCGTGATTCTCTCGCGAAATCGTATCGTCCCCGGTTATGGATATATCCATGTTAGGTGAGCGACCGATGTGATTGTAATCGGTGTGGATTCGATAATCTTTGCCTACATCTTTTCCTTCAATGCAGACCAACCAACCGACAACCGGGTCAGTCCCGAACTTCTCTTTCATAATCGGCATTGTTGAGCCTTCTGCCGGACCGACTACCGCAGGTTGCGCCGCAAATGCAGGAACCGCCGCCCCGACCGGAGTAGTCGCGCCTATGGGCGTACCGACAGGAACAGCCATCGGTGCCGCAGGAGCGGGTGCTTGCAAGGGAACGGTCATACCTATGTCGGGGGAAGCTGCATTTCCTTTACAGTGGGGACATTCAGCGTGTTGAAGCGCATCGTAGTAATGGGAATTCGGGCATAATTTCATGTTCATTTGAGATACCTCTTTCTTTTAAAAAATTTTTTAATTGAAAGTAAGGGTGTAATACCCCGCCCCTTGGGCGGCTCTCTCGCCCGTAGGGCGAGGGGTGCAGGGCTTGCCCTGCGGTGTTACCTTACATTTAATTTGGAATTTTACTGCAATGACTATTACGCTACCATTCGTCTTCATCGCCATATTCGGTATGCCAGTCTTCACAATCCGAACACCAGTACGCTTTGTCACTCGACGAGAAGGTTTTTGTCGGAGTTCTTTCGTCCATGATGCTTTCAAAACTGGACTCCGACGAAATAAGCAACGAAACGAGTCCCGAACCGTAGTTCACCACCACGACAAAGGTATTCCCTTTTTCAAAGGCACTGTAAGAAGAGCTGGTGTAAATCCCGCCGTATTCTCTAAACACATATCCATCTTCTGCCAGGACTTTATAATATTTTTCTATAGATTCTTGCGGGTCGGCATTTTCTTCTTTGAAATCGTAATTTAATATAAACGCAACTATATAAGAATAATAGGTGAAATCCTTCAAAGTTACGCCGTTCAATGCCCCGAAGTCAGGTGCACGTTCCCTATCGACATTTTCCCCGTCGGTAAAATTCATATAATCGTAATAGAAATCTGTTCCGGGAGTATTCAGGTCAGGCTCATCTTCGCCGGTCGGTAACGTGAACACAGATTCGGGCGGGATTTCTTTTTCCTTACCGTGCTTCCACAATCCCGAAGGTTCACCCACCTCAAGCCTTTCGGTGCGAACAATCCTGTCTTCCTCATAAAAATTAACCGAAACATAGTCGGAACCGAAAATGAAGGTGAAATCCCTGGAATCGTAATCGATATAGTAATTATCATATTCCGCGAAATAATAAAGCCTGCAGTCTTGACTGAAAATGCCGTCTGTTCCGTCGGTGGTGTACGTGCCGACATTTATGAGATAATAATCCCATATTTTCGACTTAAATAATCCGTAATAATTTCCCTTATTATCAAAGGAATACTCAACCGTGAAAGTCTCTTTGAAGGTCTCTCCGTTCTCGTCGGTGCTTTGGAGATAACTCTCCCCAATCCAGGTTGTATTGTCGAGACTCGGCGCTTTATCGATTTCTTTTTCGCCGGTAGTAACAATGTCCCTTTGGTCGGAATCGTTATCTTTATCGCGGGAAGCGGGAACAACGTCATCACCCCGAAAAAACAAGAAGTAAGCACCGACTCCTACAAACAATGCAAGCGCAACCGCAATTCCTATAAAAGCTTTCTTCTTGCCGGAATTCCTGTTGCTCTTCGGCGATTGAACCAAAACCGTTTGGGACATTTCCGGCGCGACCGGAACAGTATAAGAATCTGAAACAATCTGCGGAATTTCAGGGGCAATCGGGACAGTATGCGAAGCATGAGAAGTTTGCGAAGCGGTTTGAATCACGGGATTCGAAACCCCGGTAGGGGAATACAACGCCGCCGACAGCTCTGCCATGTTCTGCCAACGATGTTCGGCATAAACTGCCAAACCCTTCATGATTACGTTAGCCGTATTCAACGAAACAGGGGCGGTAAATCCTTTGAACTCGTCTACCCGCATACGTTCGTAAGCATTCGGTGGCGGTGTTCCCTCAATCGCGTGGAACATAGTCGCACAGAGTGCGTACACATCAGTCCAGGTGCCATTACGGTCACGACCCGGGTCATATTGCTCTTCCGGGGCATAGCCGTGCTTGGCAATCGCCATTGTGCTGTTACCGGAATTGTCGATTTCGCGCGCTGCCCCGAAGTCGAGCAGTTTAACGTTTCCGTCCGGATACTGGAGCATAATATTATCGGGTGCAATATCACGATGAATAACTCCGACTTTGTGGATTTCGGCAAGCGACTTCACGAGAGGTTTCATCATTTCAAGCACGTGAGACTCGGGCATACTGCCTCCCATTTGTTCGAGGGTGTGTTTCAGCGTAGAGCCCTCGATAAACTCCATGACGATGTATGCCGTATTGTTCTCTTCAAAGAAGTCCTTTACCTCAACGATTCCCGGCAGTCCCGTAAACCGTGCGAGCCGTTTGGCTTCATCAATGAACTTTTTCTTACCTGATTCAAACGTTTCCCCTTTCTCACCCGAAAGCGGATAAACCGTTGAATCCATAGAGGCGGTTCTGCTTGCGAAATTATTCGGATAGTACTCTTTAATGGCGACCTTCATGGACAAAACCTGATTGTATCCGACATATGTAATACCGA
>WRKZ01000078.1 GCA_009777835.1 Oscillospiraceae bacterium
TTTTATTTCGGAACGGGTCAATACCCCGCCCTTTGGGGCGGCTCTATCGACCGCAGGGCGAGAGGTGCAGAGCTTGCCCTGCGGTGTTACCTTACATTTTAACGATTATATGACGAATTCTGTGCAGTTGTTTTGCTGATTAACCGTTCGGCGTTGGCGAGTGAAATTTCGTCATCGTCCCCGGAAATAATTCGTGCGAGTTCGTGTTTACGTTCCTCGCCGGAAATGCACCGGACATTGGTGTAGGTTCGGTCATTACGGGAATGTTTTTCGATTAGCAGATGCTCATCCGCCATTGCCGCAATCTGTGCTAAATGTGTAACGCACAGAACCTGTTTTTTTCGTGATAATTCCGACATTTTAAGTCCGACTTTATATGCCGCACGTCCGCTTATCCCGGAATCAATTTCGTCGAAAACCATGGTAGAAACATCATCGTTTTGGGCGAGAACACTTTTAATCGCCAACATGATTCTCGATAACTCTCCGCCGGACGCAATTTTAGCGAGCGGTTTCGGCTCTTCTCCCTTGTTGACGGAAATCAGCATTTCGACCGAATCCATGCCCGACACTGTTACTTTTTCTTGTTTTATGTCGAAGACAATGCGAATTCCCGGCATATCCAGGTATTCTAATTCGGCGCAAATGAGCCGACATAGTTCAAGGGCGGCTTGCTTGCGTTTGTGTGTTAATTCTTCAGCTAATCGCTTGACTAAATCACCCGAACGCTTTTTTTCATCGTTTAGCTTTTGAAGCGTTTCATCGCCGCATTGCAGTTCCGACAATTCCGACTTCCATTCATCCTGCTTCTCAATGAGTTCGTCAATGCTTAATCCATACTTACGGTGAAGTCTCAGGAAATCGCTCATTCTCTCTTGATGGGAAAGGAGTTTCCCCGAAGAATTAAAAGAGTCGTTTTCGGAGATAAGCGGTGATATTTCCCGCTTAATATCATCAAGTTCAATCGAAACGCTTACGAGTCTTTCGCATAACGTCCTACATTCCGGGAGCAGGTCAGCCGCTATACTCAAGTTACTTTTGCAGAGGTTAAGTAAATCAAGTGCACCTGATTCGCTACTGCTTCCTGAAAATCCGTTCAATGCAAAAAAAGCGCAGTTCAGCGATTCCGATAGGGTTTGAATATGCTGTAAGCGATTCAACTCGCGTGAAACTTCTTCTTCCTCACCGACCTTGAGTTTGTACGGTTCTAAATCCGCGATTCTCGCAGTGAGAATCGCGGATTTTTCTTCTTTTAATCCGTGTTCTTGTTTTAATTGCTTGATTCGCTTTGACACCGCCGAAAACTCACGAAACGCCTTCACATACTCATCAGATGAAATCTGTCCGAATCCATCGAGCAACTGTAATTGAACCCCTTGTGAAGTAATTAAGCGGGTCTCGTGTTGTCCGTGAACGTCAATTAACCCCGAAGCGATTTCACGCAGGACCGAAGCGGTCGCTGTTCGACCGTTTACCCGCGCGGTTGAGTTGCCGGTACAACTAATTTCGCGGGTCAAGGTGAGTTCCCCGTCATATCCGTATTCGCTAAGCAATTCCGCTGTCTTTTCGGGGAGATTATCGAACAGCGCAGTCACGATTGCTTTTGTCGCACCGGCACGAACGATTTCTTTAGAGACTCTACCGCCTAAAACGGCATTGATTCCGCCTATGAGTATGCTCTTACCCGCCCCGGTTTCCCCTGAAAAAACGTTGAACGCAGGCCCGAAGGTGATGACGGCTTTTTCGATAATTGCAAGGTTCTCGATGTACAGTTCTTTCAGCATTATTACATCTCCGTTTGCTTTAAAGCAGTTAAAGCAACTTCTTTAATTTTGCGGCTAATTCTGCCGCATCCCTTTCGGAGCGGGTCATTGCGAATATCGTATCATCTCCCGCTATAGTCCCGACTATAGTCGAGAGGTCTCTTAAATCTAATGCCGTACATACCGCCGAAGCCAGACCCGGATACGTTTTAATCACGATTGTGTTCATGGCTACCGTGATTGTTTTCACCGCATGGGAAAACAACCCAACGAATTTTGTTTGCTTAAGCTGTTCGGGAACAACGTAACAATAGATTCCATCGTCAGAAGTAGCTTTTTTCAGACCGAGTTCAGCTATATCGCGTGAAATCGTCGCTTGAGTAACAACGATTCCACGCGCACGAAGTCTTTCCAAAAGCATCTCTTGATTTATGATGTTTTCCGACTTGATTAGCCCGAGAATCTCTCGGTGACGTTTCTTTTTCATTCTTTTGATTTTAAAAGAGGGGGTTAGTTAGCCTCTGGACTTGCCGCACTCTGCACAGAATTTTCCGGTGTTAGCGACACCGCAAGAGCAAGTCCAATCGTTTGATTCGGGTTTGGGTGAGCCGCACTCATTACAGAATTTGCCGGTGTTAGTCACCCCGCAACTGCAATTCCAGCCGGTTGAAGCAACCGGTTCAGGTTTTTGTGAACCACATTCAGCACAGAATTTGCCCGGATTTTCCGCCCCGCAGGAACATTTCCAGGTGTTTCCGCTCGCCGTAGGGGTTGCCGAAACCGCAGCAGGAGGAGCAACCTGCGGTAATCCCGCTTGTTGTTGCTGTTGAGCCTGGAAGGTATCCGGTGCTTGCCCGAATCCGCTGAGGACGTTTCCGCCCATTTGTTGAGCCATGTTCATGCCCATGAACCCCATCATAGCCCCGCCTTGGTTTCCTGCCGCCGCCTCGATTCCCCGCGCGACACTGCCTGCCATCATCGCACGCTGAACATCCCCGCCGAGCATAGTGTCAGCTTTGAGACGGTCGCCCAACAACTTTTTACTTTCATCGGTGATTGTCACCGCACTCATAGCGACGTTGGTGATGGTGAATCCGCGTTGAACCCAGTTGTTCTTGGTCGCTTCCTGTGCTTCGCTTGTTAAATCATCCAGGTATGCCGAAATCTGGCTGTAGCGAACGCCTTTGTTGGAAAGCATATTGAGCGATTTCATCATCGCTTGCATATATTCCTTCTTGTATTGTTCGCTCTTGAATATTTCGGCAACCGGCATATCTCCGGCGGCACTGCCTTTGCTCGCTACTTGATTGTAGAACTTCACTGCCGCTTCTGCATCGGGTACTTGAATCTCAAAAGTCCCGAAGAAACGCAAATCAATCGATGTGTTGTATGCCGGGTCGAAATAAGGCATTGGTGTGGAAGTTCCGAACGGAATTCCCGGTAGCGGCATCAGATTGATGTACACAACTTTCTGCTGAACCGATGCTGCCCCGCCGAATGTAAATCTGGTCAGCACTTCTTTGAGAGAATCTGCGATTTGCCCCGCAAAAATCGAAGGGGCAGAGGAGTTGCTGAAGGTGTATGAGCCGGGTTCGGTAACGATGTTCGTGATTTTTCCGTTGTCGATGGTCAGCATACAGGTGTTTTCTTCTACCAGTATGACTGAACCGTTTGAAATGATGTCGGGGCTGCCTTTCGTGTTGGAGCCTTTGCCCTGATTCATTCTCGTGCCTCTTCTCAAAATGACTGTGTTGTCCATTGTCGGACAATTCATCGCCTCTTTCCATTGGTCGGCGAGTGAGCCGCTAACTGAGCTGATTGCTGCTTTAATAAGTCCCATGTTTTTTCCCTTTCTATTAACAAAAATTTTTTAATCGAATCAGACCGGTTGTTGCAAAGCCTCAACCACTAGTGCGATTGCCGTCTTTTCCTCTTCCTCAATTTTGATTTGTGTGAATTGCGGACGACAGATTAAATCATACCCTTCTTCGCGCCCGTACCCCCGCGCGATTGCTACGGCTTTGATTGCTTGATTCGCCGCACCTGCACCGACCGACTGCACCTCCGCTTGATTACCTTCCCTGATTACTGCGGCAATCGCCCCTGCCGTGAGTTTTGGTAAAGAGCGTGCCGAAACCTTGATGATTTCTGTGTTCATGATAATCCTCCTAAATAATCTTTTTAAGCCTCTCAATCGAAATTGCCCTGCCTGTCGAAGTTTCTGTTTCAATCAATACCGCATTAAACTCCGTCACGCCCTCGGCAACTTTATGTTTTTGAGGGTAATAATTATAAAACGACTGCACGACATTTTTTTCAACCCCGATTACAGAATCAACAGCACCGACCATTCCTACATCGCTGATAAATGCCGTATGTTTGGCAATAATCTGTTCATCGGCGGTCTGAACATGGGTGTGCGTACCGATTACCGCGCTGACCCTCCCGGCCAGATGGAATGCCATAGCTTTTTTTTCGCTGGTGGCTTCAGCGTGGAAGTCTACGATTATGTTCGGTGTTTTAATCTCCGACAGAATCTTGTCTGCGCATTTGAAAGGGTTGTCGCATGGCGGCATATACACCATTCCTATTATATTAACAACGCAGAGTTCGCAGTACCCGCAGTCTATGACGAGAAAACCTTTTCCGGGACAATCATCACCGAAATTCGCAGGACGAATCACGTTTGACAAATGTTCGTTGAACATTGAATCCATTTCTTTACGCCGAAACGCATGATTCCCGGTGGTAATTACATCTGCACCGCTGTCGAAGAGGGTCTTCGCCGTTTTTGGGGTGATTCCGGTACCATCTGCGGAATTTTCACCGTTTACTATAACGATTTCCGGCTTCTCGACAACTTTAATGTCGGAAATAACTTTTCCCAGTTTTGCTGAATTTTCCTGACCCTGAACATCACCGATAAACAAGATTTTCACTTAAAACTTCTCCATAACCAAAAGTAGAATGTTGCCATCAATCCCAACAGAAGAATAACCACGACAGTCCCCACGTTCCAAAGCGATTCTATGGTGAAGTATGCCGAAAGTCCTGCAATCAAAGCCGCTAGTATAAAAAAATTCTGCCATTGAGCTGACTTTTTCTGTCTATTCTTCATGATTGAATGATTGAATTTTTTGAGCGTTCAGCGTGTTTTTCATAAGTAACGCACGGGTCATAGGCCCGACTCCACCGGGTACAGGGGTGATGTAACCCGCTTTTTCATTGACCGAATCATAATCCACATCACCGCAGAGCT
>WRKZ01000079.1 GCA_009777835.1 Oscillospiraceae bacterium
GAGTCGGCGGTTAATGCGGGGGTTGGTTTGCTTTTCGAGGCTAAATGCGTATTCGGAGATGCCGGTTTGACGGAACCTGATAAGCAGGCATTGTTCTCGTGCCTGTCGGAGGTTTATTTCGCTTCAAAGAATAAAATCACGACCCATGAATAGAATTGAGACCTTCGTATCTCATCAAAAAAACTGGGTTAAACGTCTCATGTTCGGAATACTGTTTGCTACGCAAATCTTCCCTTTGATGGTGATTTCAAACTTGTGTGGATTACTTAGTGGCACACGCACGAATTTCTTCTTGCGGGCTATAAGTTTCATCGGTACACTCGGATTAATAAGCGGTTTTGCCGTTACTCCCATTGTGATGCTTTTTAAGATTTTCGTCTTTGTCGTGGCGATTCGGATTCTGGGAACTCCGTCTTCATCGGAACGTAAGAACGTTATCCCGTTTGCTTTACAGTACGTGTTCTTTATGGCGGCTTTTTCGGAAGCGTTGGTATGCTTCGTCGTTTTTGTTCATTATTTGAATTACGTTTTAGGGGGTTGAGGTTGAAGAAAATTGAACGATATATTTTGGGACTGAATTCACAAACAAGACAGATTTTGTTAGGGATTTTATACGCTTCTCAGTTTCTTCTGGCTCTGATGTCTGTGGGGGCTTTCATCTTGGGGTTTGCGTCATTGGGTGCCGGTGAATATGCGTTCAGCGATAAACCTGTGAGTTTTCTCGTTATGGAGAAAGTCTTAACGTTGATGCTCCAACCATATTTTGCCGGGATTGCAGCATTTATTTCGCTGATTTCACTTGTTACATCAGTCAAAATTAAGAAAAGTTGGGGTGCTTCAAGTTTACTGGTTCTGTTGGGTGAAAAAACGTGGTTGCGTAAATTCGTGGAAATGACGATAAAAATTGACAAAGCAATTGACAAAAAACTTAAAATAGATGAGGTTTACCAAAGCAAATTCGCTAAAGTTTTTTGGGAAACTGTGAATACTGTTTTTCTGGTTCCGATTTTTATGCTGTTCATGAGTATGATGTGGGCTTTTCCGACATTCTTTATCTTGATTACAACGATTATGTTCATACTAATCGTGTGCGTGAAGAGATTGACTGTACTTGATATAAAGAAGTGGATTCACGGCTTGGCGGAATTTGCATTTTTTCACGCATCGTTGCTTAACACGTTTTTATTCGGGTTTCTTTTTCTTTATCTTCAACAGTTCTTTTAAGTTCGGTTGCTTTTCCGCAAAGTAGGTGATGAGGGTGCAGGGCTTACTCTGCGGTGTTACTTTACATTGCACCTTTGTGTGCAGAAAGGAAACGGATATCTATGCAAGAAGACACTCAATTCATGCGAAAAGCCTATGCACTCGCCGTACAAGCCCTCGAAAAAGGTGAAGTTCCGGTAGGTGCGGTTGTAGTCGGTGAAAGCGGCGAAATAGTCGGATGTGGTTTTAATCGAAGGGAAGAGCTTCAGTCACCGATTGCTCATGCCGAAATCATTGCAACGGAAGAAGCCGCCCGGTTTCTCAAAACGTGGCGGCTTGACGATTGTACAATCTACGTCACCCTCGAACCCTGTTTGATGTGCGCCGGTGCAATTATGCAGGCGCGATTCAAACGAATTGTGTTCGGTGCATACGCCGAAAAAACGGGTGCGTTGTTCACGATTGCAAACGTTTACGAACACAAATTTGGATACAGCCCTATGGTCAGGGGCGGCATCCTCGAATTCGAATGTGCCGAACTGATGTCCCGATTCGGCGGCAGTCTGAGGTGACAGCGTTGCAGAGGATTTCCGCAGCAACGGCAACCACTGCCAGTCCCGCAATGAACACGATCGATTTCATAAAGCATTTCATTAACATAGTACAAGATTAGACTACTTGCGAAATTCCCGACCCCGGATGGACGGAACCAATTCGCACGAGTCTATTAAGCCCCCTTTTCACTTTACTTCCTATTAATTATTTACCATTAATTATTTATTATTCACATGGATAGATACAAGAGACTTGCTTCGAATATTTTAATCCTTGGGATAGGTCAGTTCAGCTCGAGGTTTCTTGTCATTATAATGATGAGATTCTATACGGGAATGTTGAGTACGGACGGCTATGGTACCGTGGGTCTTATCATTGACGCTTGCGTTATTATAATGACGATTGTCACCCTCTCTGTCAATGATTCGCTAATCCGATTCGGTCTTGACAGCAAGTACGACAAAGCGCAAGTCTTTTCAATAGGGCTTACAACCGTAATCGCCGGACTCGCCCTCTTCGCTTTTGCCGCACCGCTTCTCGGTAATATAGGGACTTTCAAAGGCTACACCGTCTGGATTTATTTCTACGTCTTTTCGGGGAGTGTGAAGAGTTGTTGCGCCCTTTTTGCGCGTTCTGCCGGATACGTGAAACTTTATGCCGTTGACGGGATTTTTACTACCCTTACAAATATTATTCTAAACCTGATTTTCATGTTGGGATTAGGACTCGGCGTAAAGGGCTATCTGCTGTCGGTTATTTTAGCTGATGTTGCTTCGACCGTCTTTGTGTTCTATCTGGCGAACCTAAAAAGCTACATCCAGCTTTTCGGGCTAAACCCGCATTTGCGGCGTTCGATGTTCCGCTACTGTATTCCGATGATTCCGACAACGATTATGTGGTGGATTATCGGGGTTGCCGATGGTTTTTTCATTGAACATTTTATGGAAATAGGTGCGACGGGGGTTTATAAAGCAGCTTCTCGCTTCCCGAACATAATCATTATGCTTTCGGTGATTTTCAGTCAGGCATGGAATATGTCGGCTATTACCGAGAAGAATTCTCGAACTATAGCGCGGTTTTACACCAACGTGTTTAACATATTCCAGTCGGCGATTTACATCATGGCGGCGGGGCTTTTGTTGGTGATTCGTCCTGCGCTGGCTATAATGACCACCAACGGCTTTGATGAAGCGTATAAGTTTTCCGCGTTTTTGATTTTGGCGGTAATTTTCAACTGCTTTTCAACTTTCACGGGGAGTGTCTATGTTGCTTCCAAGAAATCAATGCGTTCAATGGTGACTTCGACCTTAGGGGCGGTAATCAACACTCTGCTGAATATCGTTTTCATTCCGCTGTGGGGATTACACGGGGCGGCATTCACAACCCTTGTGAGTTACGTGATTATCTTTGCGGTTCGGGCGGTCGATACGAGAAAAATCGTGCTGATGGACTTAAAACTTGCGAAGATGTTCTCGAATTTGGTTATAATAACAATCATGTCGGTAATTGTGATGTTTACACAAAATACCGGATTATATTACGCCGGATTGTCCGGTTTTTTCTTGCTCGCCCTCGTCATAAATTTCCGTTCGGCGATTGCAGCCATCCAAATGATAAGACGTAAGTCGTGACACGAGTTCTCACCCTATCATCTTCTCGGAGTTTTTTACGAGACTCATCAAAGCGTTCGCTTGTTTACCGTAATCGAATTCAAGGCTTGCGGTGGTGATTAGTGGGAGTTCTTCGTCGGGTTTCGGTTTGATTTTATCTGCTGCGATGACCGCCCTGCCTTCGCAAAGGATTCTGCCAGCATGGGCTGCACGGAACGCCATTTCTTCTTTTAATGCAAATATGTTAGAATCGTTTTTGGGGTTCGCACGATGGACAAGCCTGAAACAACTGTAGACCGTCATCATGAAAAATTCTGTGACTGCTGTCGTCAATTTTGGATTGTTAAATTTTGACAAGAGAGAGTAAATCACATCTATTCCACCGAATAGCATTTTCTTCGTAAGCATTATCGATATGTTTTTACCCGAACTTGAGCGAGCATCCTTGTCGGGAGTGTTCGGGTCGGGGAGGGTGTTTTCTGTTATGAATCCTCCATCGCTTGATGGGGAGCGACCTAACAGATAATCGGCAGAGACACGATAATAATCGGCAACTTTGACAAGAAAGCTCAGACCACATTCTCGTTTGCCTTTTTCATAATGCGAAAGCAGAGCCTGCGTTACACCTAAGTCCTCAGCGACTTGTTTCTGGCTTATGCGGCGTTCTTTCCTTAAAAGCGTTAAAATTCGCGGAAAATCGCTGTTTAGATTACTCATTCGAATTAATCCCCCTACAAAAATCTAACAAAATTCGTGGCATATTTGAATTATACACTATTTTATTCAAAAAGTAAAGAGGTGAATTATCATCAAAAATTATGAATTGCTGTTTCTTCGTGCTTTTTCCTTTGAAAGTAATGACGAACCCCCCAAAAACAACGTAATATTCCCGAATGTAGGCAAGGTTTACGCTTCTCCTCATGCGGATTACATGAAGTCGGCGGGGTTGTTCTATCCAAATCAGACGCTTTATACCGAACCGAATCTGCGAGAGCGTGAATCCGGCGAAAGTGATGAATCGTTCGCATTACGGTGCGTTGCGGGACTGAATCTGCTCTTCGCTGATATGACGCGTTGTGAAGTTATGCGGGCGGCACTCATCACGAACGATGAAACTATCGTGACGCTTATGGCGGGGTGCGGGCTTCCCCAGAGGCCGCCTCAAGGCCTCATGTTAAAACCCGGCGAAAGGTGGGTGGTGGAAATGTCTGTCTCTTTTTTGGAAAAGGGGGT
>WRKZ01000080.1 GCA_009777835.1 Oscillospiraceae bacterium
TGGAAAGAGAAACGTAATCGTCTCAAACAGCTTGTTCTGTTGGCGTTATGCGTTGTAATTCCGTATTTGGCAGTCGCGTTGCCTCTGATGTGGTATAACTATGCCCGATTCGACAGTATCTTCGAATTCGGAACAGGGTACGCACTTACCGAATACAACAACACCGTCCTTACAAACATGAATCCGACTGCGTTGGTCAAAATGTTCGTAGAATCTGTAAGGAATATCTTCTTTACGCCGTTTAATTTTTCAATGACTTTCCCATTTATTACAAATTTGGGAACACTCTCGGTTGATACAGCTTCACCGCACCGAATGTATAACAGCCACGCAGGAATGTTCAACTTCCCTATTTTCTGGCTGTTGCTGTTCGTCCCGGTATTGATTCGACAACATCGAAAAACTAAGGCAAGCGGTGGAGAAGTCAAACCTGTATCGAATGACCTTCTTCGATTATGTACAGCGTTTTTCACAATCGGGATTCTCACCGGCATAGTGTCTTATATGTTGGTAGCCGCGATTCTTCGATATCAAATTGATTATATGTTCATGCTGTGTATTTCTTCGCTGATTGTAGGCTTTATAGCATGGGAGCATTTCGGGCGAAAGTCGTGGTTCTGTAAAGTTCTGTGTGCCGTTTGCATTATAAGCGTGTGCATTGTATTTCCTCTTTCAAACGAGACTGCGCCGCTGTGGAATCTACCGGCAGATGTCTATGCCGAACTCAAGAGGGTGTTCACGTTCTTCTAAAACAACAAACAAATTATTGAGGTCTGTATGAAAATTGAAAAGACAGAAAATCGATTCATTACAAGAAAGCGAATCATAATAATTCTGATTATCATCGCAGTGTCGGCATTGTTGGAGCTTACGCTGTTCAATCGTGCCCACTACTCACACCTATGGCAGGGCGAAAAAAGCACCGATTTCGAAACCGTTTCGATGTATTACGAAAACGGAATCTATAGGCGGCTTCCTGCATCGGAATACCCGGAAACTGCTGTGTTCGTGTTCGAAAACCTTGACAGGCGAGTCAACAGCGTTTATATAGAAGTGGTGGATACCGACCCTAACCCTGATGTATCAATCCAATCTATCCCGTTTTCGGTGATTTACGGTGACGAAGAGAATTCCCGTAAAGAAACCCAGCGGTTCGATGTGCTTGTCAGCCCGGAGTTCACCCGATATCAAGAAATCAATCCCTACGGAAACGTTGATTATATACGAATTGTCCCGCATAATCATGACTTCGCGGTTAAAACAGTTGCTGTTAACGTAACGATTCCGTTTGTGTTCGTGTGGGCGCGGTTTTTAATCGTGGCGATTCTGGCAATCGGGGTATATCTGCTAATTTCGTGTGATGTTAGTAAAATCGTGTTCAACCCGGAAAGTTTATACCAACAGATTGCGTTTTTGCTAATCATTTTTCTTTTCATCGGATTTGCAAATGCAGTCGTTTCTCCGAGACGTCAACCTCCGAATACTCCAATGGCACCCGCTTATGACAGAATGGCTGAATCACTCCTGGAAGGTAGGCTAGACCTTGAAGCCGACCCGGTTCATCTAAAAACGCTCACCACTTTATCCGACCCTTACAACCCCGCTGTCCGCGGCGAATACGGGATACGTTACTGGGAGTTCGACAACTCTTATTACGACGGAAAAATTTATATGCAGCACGGAATCGGACCGGCATTGGTTCTGTTCCTACCGTATCATATATTAACCGGTGAACACGTCCCGCTTGATTCAGCAGTATATATCTTCGGTTCATTAGCGGCGGTGTTCCTTGTATTGTTATGGCGGCGAATCGTGAAACACTACTTCCCCGGAACGTCGTTCGTCCTGTTCATGTGCTCGACTGCAACTGTATTATGGTGTTCGTTAATAGGTACTCAGTTCTTCTGGGCAGAAAAACACGCAGTCGCCGTCACAGCGGGACTCATGTTCGTTTCGCTGGGATTGTGGTTGCTGTTCTCTGTAGTTGCTCAAGTTTTAGAAGCGCAAAAAGTTCAAGAAGCCGAAACCATAAAAATCAAAGCCACGCAGTACGTGCGAATATTCTTCGGTTGTTTTTGTGTAGCTTTCGCAGTGAGTTGTCGCGCTTCCACTGCTTTGAGTTCATTTTTAGTCCCGATAATCCTCTGGCCGCTAATTGAAAAATCGTGGAAAGAGAAACGTAATCGTCTCAAACAGCTTGTTCCGTTAGCGTTATGCGTTGTAATTCCGTATTTGGCAGTCGCGTTGCCTCTGATGTGGTATAACTATGCCCGATTCGAAAGCATTACCGAGTTCGGGACAGGGTACGCAATCACCGAATTCAACAACACCGTTATCACAAACATGAATCCGACGGCATTGGTAAGACTCTTTATAGAATCGGTGAGGAATCTCTTTTTCGAACCCATAAAACTCAGAACAACTTTCCCCTTTGTAGAAAATACGTCCCCGCTAATACGCGATGCAGCTTCCCCACACCGACATTATAACGGACATCTTGGCATGATTAGTCTCCCCATCTTCTGGTCGCTGACGTTACTGCCTTTTATCCTGCGTTTTCGTAAAAACTTACGAAAGCAAAACCGACCGTGTATTGAAATCCCAAAAAGTCTCGCACGATTGAGTATATCCATGTTTTCACTGGGAATTTTCACAGGAATCATGAGTTATGTGCTTGTAGCCTCAATCATTCGCTATCAGGTTGATTATATGTTCCTGTTGCTTTTCCCTGCATTGATTGTAGCCTATTTAGCGTGGGAACATTTCGGGCGAAAATCGTGGTTTTGCAAGCTTCTGTGTGCCGTTTGTATCGTGAGCGCGCTGATTGCTCTCCCGCTTTCAAGCGAAGAAGGGCCTTGGTTTAATCTTCCGCGAAGTCACTACGCCGAAATTAAAAGAATCTTTACGTTTTTCTGAAATTACTCCGCAAAAAACCGGTTAGCTTTTAAAGCTAACCGGTTTTTTTGAAAATCACACAATTCTAACTGAAATTACGCCGTCAATTCCTTTAACTTTGTCGGCAACACCGTCGGAACTGCCTTTTACATCTAAAACAGTATACGCATAATCTTTTTTAGACTTACTCTCCATATTTTCAATATTTCCGCCGGAATCAGCAACCACCTTAGTGATTTGCGTCAGAATTCCGTCTGCATTCTTGTGAATAACACATAGTTTGAAGTCAGCCGATTTAGTAATCGAGACGTTCGGGAGATTAACGGAATTCGTAATATTTCCGTTTTCAAGATAATCGATAATCTGGTTTGAAGCCATAACCGCACAGTTATCCTCACTCTCTTCGGTAGAAGCACCCAGGTGAGGAATCGCAATCACACCATCTACACCGATGACTGCATCAGTCGGGAAGTCGGTGACGTAGCACGCCATTCCGCCGTTTTTCAACGCATCGATTACCGCTGTATCATCAACCAAATCTGCCCTTGCAAAGTTGACGATTCGCACGTTCTTCTTCATTTGCGAAATAGCTTCGGCATTAATCATCTTCTTCGTTTCAGGGGTAAGCGGTGCATTCAACGAGATGTAATCGCAATCCTCGTAGATTTCCTTAACGCTCTTCACGTATTTAAGTTTTCTCGAAAGAGAGAGAGCCCCGCCCACCGATAAAAACGGGTCAAATCCGTAGACTTCCATACCCAAGTCGGCAGCCGCATTCGCAACCAACGCACCGATTGCGCCTAATCCGATTACCCCCAACTTCTTACCCTTGATTTCCTGGCCACCGTATGCACCTTTGATTTTTTCCACAAGTGCAGGGACTTCGTCCCCTTTTCCTTTGAGTGTCTTACATTCATCAATTGCTGCGGTAACCTTTCTGCTGGCGAGCAATAATCCTGCAATAGTGAGTTCCTTTACACCGTTAGCGTTCGCCCCCGGAGTGTTGAAAACCACGATTCCTTTTTCACTGCATTTGTCAACGGGAATATTGTTCGTCCCCGCCCCTGCTCTTCCGATTGCAAGCAGCCCCGCCGGAA
Organism: Oscillospiraceae bacterium; assembly: GCA_009777835.1. GTDB lineage: Bacteria > Bacillota > Clostridia > Oscillospirales > Ruminococcaceae > Ruminiclostridium_E. The sequence goes on from WRKZ01000080.1 coordinate 3,993, forward strand.
GTTCCATCTCGTGCATTGAAGCACTTCTCAAGATGATTGCAGAAGGGTCTGCCGAATCGGACGATACGGTATACTTACTTCTGTCGAATAAGTCGGTACCGCAAGCAGCGATTTTGTTCAGTGTCTGAATATTATACATTATGCGTTATCCTCCTCAAATTTCTTCATAAAATCTACGAGTTTCTGCACGCCCTCAATCGGCATAGCATTGTAAATCGAAGCCCTCATTCCTCCTACCGAACGATGTCCCGGGAGATTTATAAATCCTGCCGATTTGGCTTCAGCAATGAACTTCTTGTCAAGGTCTTCGTTTCCGGTTACGAACGGCACATTCATTAACGAACGGTCTTTTTTTGCGACCGGGCTTTTGAATAATTTTGATGTGTCAAGATAATCGTACAGAATCGCCGCTTTTTTCTCGTTGTGGGATTTCATGGCGGTAAGTCCGCCTTTCGCCTTAATCCATTCCAGAACCAACTTACACATATAAATCGAATAAGTCGGCGGGGTGTTGTACAGCGAATCATTGTCGGCATAGGTTTTGTAGCGTTGCATGGTGGGAACGTTTGAATCTCCGAGG
>WRKZ01000081.1 GCA_009777835.1 Oscillospiraceae bacterium
GCCTCAAGGCGTATAACATTATCGGTTCTCATTCTCACCCCTCCGTTTCGATTATAAAAGCAATCGGGCTAACGATTTTTATGTTCGGCACGGTCTTATTCAGCACCTTCTTGTCTGTGGTTATGAAGTAATCACAACCGCTCTCGACCGCACAAGCTATGTGCAGAGAATCTTTCTCTTTGATTCCGAGCTTCGTTATTTCCTTACCCAACGCAAGTATCTTATCCGATGAGCGGAAGATTTCGTCTGCAATCGTTTTCCACAGAGCAATCGCTTTCTTGTTGTCTTCGTAAGGACTATCGCTGTTTTCGTAGTCATGCATATAAGACCACACCAATGAATGCTTGCCGTCACGGACAGCCGATTGGATGTATAACTTCGCCTCGGTTTCCAATCGAATCTTAACCTGTGACTGGTTATCGAAAGGGCGATTATAACAGCAAACATCTAAATAAATCTTGGACTTCACCCTCAACCCTCCGTGCAGTTCATAATGATTTTCTTTCATTATAACACATCTCGAATCAAATTACAACCCCTTTTACAAAATTTTTTGAATTTTTGAATGTGATCAACAACAGTATCATCAAGAGGTACGGGTCTGCACGACTTCGGAGAAGTGTGTGTGGGGTGCAGGGGAAACCTCCCCGCTCTCTCATTGGGCACACTGCGGTGCGGGGATTTTGCGTTCCACGCAATCGGGTGACCCGTACCTCTTTTACTCAAGCTTACACAAATCAATCGACTTCAAACCCGACAACCTCACCGCTCATAGCATCGATTTCAACCTCGTACTCAACACCGCCGAGAAAAATCTCAACCTCATAAATGAACGTGCCGTTTTTGGAATCGAGTTCACTTTCGATAACAACGCCGCCGCTTCCAAACCGACTTGATACCTCGGCGAGAGCAATCTGCTCTGCCTCTTCAATCGAAATGTCAACGCTCGCATTGTCGAGCATATCGCTTGAACGCTCAAACTTGTACTTGACGATTTCTCCCGTTGCGGCATCGATATCCATTTCATGTTCAAAGCCGTTATGGAAAACCTCGATTTCCCAGACAAGCACACCCTTCTTAGTGTCGAGTTCAATGTCAGTAATGTTGCCGCCACCTGCACGCTCAAGAGCAATCTGCTCGGCTTGTTCTTGAGATATTTCAACGTTTGCCGTTTCGTCGCCCTTGGTCTTGTACTTGATAATCTCGCCGGTTGCAACATCAATGCTCATGCTGTGCTTAATGCCCTCGTGGACAATCACGACTTTGTACACCAGCACACCTTTCTGAGTATCGAGCTCGTTTGACGTAATCGTACCGCCGCCTGCACGCTCAAGAGCAATTTGTGCAGCTTCTTCTTCCGCGATTTGACTGCCCGGTGTTTCGGTTGTGTCGGGAGGAGTTGCGGTTGTAACTGGGGAAGTATCGCTTGCTACAGGCGGAGTTGAGATTGTAACTGGAGTAGTGTCGCTTGCTACGGGCGGAGTTACATCTGTACCGAAAAGCTTGTCGTGGTTATAAACTACAAACCCAATCGACAGCACCAAAACCAATGCCAACGCCGAGTACATCGGAATAAACTGCCTATGAACCGAACGCGGCTTGCAAGCAACGCTAACAGCGGTCACAACCTCCGTTTCCTTGGGTTCATAGCAACCGAGCGAGGACAGAAATTCCTCCTTATTAGGCAACGGAAGCGAATCACATTGCTTTAGCGTTTTCTTAATCTTTCTCATATTATCGCCATTCCTTTCTCAATTTCTCAAGTGCTCTTCGATATTTCTTCTGTGCCGTCGCTTCGGATAACCCGGTAATTTCGGCAATTTCTTTATGCGACATTTTACCGTAGACTCTGTACATGATGATTTGCCGCTCTTCGGGAGTTAATGACTTGAGCATTTCAGACACTTCCAACTTCGAATAATCGTCATTATATGCCAAAGTCGTGAATTCATCTGTATCGTCAATACTCAGATTAGGCTTTCGTCTACGCACCACATCAATTGCACGGTGGTGTGCCATCGACAAAATCCACGACTTCGCCCCTTTCCCCTCATACCGCCCAATGTACTTGTTGATGTCCATAAAGGTGTCTTGCATTACATCTTCGGCATCTTGGTGATTTTCCACGACAGTGTAAGCCACGGAATAAACCAACCGCGCCATTAAGTCGTATATCGCTGAAAATGCAGACTTGTCGCCATTCGCCAATAGGCTGACGGCTCTATCGAGTTTTGTCATGCTCACCACCATTTTCTTTGAAATCTTTGGAATCGGGACTGCCGAATATTCGGCAAACTCCTTCTTTAATATTAACATTTTAATCACCCCCTGTCAAGAACGAGTTCTAAAGCATGACCGCCACGCTCTAATTGGGGCAGACTAACGAACAAAAGCTCAAACCCTTTCGGTGCAGTAAAACTAACAACTTCATCGCCGTTTCCGGCAATAACCTGCACTGTAACAACTTCTTTTTTATCCAATTCACGGGGCGGCTCAATCCACGAGTATCCTTGTGTCGAGCTACCGTCAACCGGGATGGGGTTATTACCGCCTGTGGCTACGACAATGCCGCCGTTCATATAAAAATTGCCGTACACATCACCATCGCTGATGTCCAATCCTCCGTTCTTCTTGAGAGCCGCAAAAACATACAACTCACCGCCGTTAATCGTCAGGTCTCCGTTGGAATCAATTCCGTCACCTTTAGTCACAGCGTAGATGTAACCATCGTTTATGACGAGGTTGTTCTCGGCATTCAAGGCATCATCTTTTGCGGTAATGTTGAGTCTGCCGCCGTTGATTATAAGCTCACCGTCGCAAGCGATTCCCTCATAATCGGAATCAAGATTAAGCGTTCCGTTCTGCACTATGATGTCATTTTCTGCATAAACGGTGCTTCTGCTCTCGCCTGTAATATTCAGCGTTCCCGCCCCTGTAATAACAACGCTCGAATTGCTGTGAATGACAGCGTTTTCATTGACACGCTCTTTCTTTTTGACTTTAATGTCGGTAAGATTGTTTGTGGTATTGTCGGCGATTTCGATTGTTGCATTGCCAGTACCGATAAACTCAATTGCAGGCAAAAGCGGACTTATGATGTCAACACCATTCAACACAATGAGTATGTCTTCGGAGGTGTTGAAAACAATTCTGCCGTTAGCCGTCGCCCCCGACACGATATGCGTTCCGCCCTCGTTGATTTCAATCGTGCCGTTTTCGTTTAACGTGATAATGTTGCCGTTGAAGTCCTCTTCAGCCGGTGCGTTTTCAACAGTGATTTCGCTTGCGTGTGTAATCGCTGTCGTTGTGGCGGCGGAGGTTATCTCGGTAGTAACATCGGTTATTTCAGTAGCAACATCAGTTTCGTTTGTAATACTTAATGTGTTACAAGCTGTGAGTACAACCGCTCCGAGCAGTAGCAAGCAAGTAATCTTTTTCATAATCATTTCTCCGTTCTTTGTTTAGCCGGTCAACGTCCGTTATTAGTAAAGCGTTTCAGATGTGGGAAAACGGACACGGTTGAAAAAAGTTTTTCAGCCCCGTAATTCCCGCAATTTCGTGAAACCTGCACAAAAAATCGCCCTCCATGAAAAAAGCCACATCAAGCTGCTCAAAGCTGAAACAAGACAGCAGAATCAGAGATGTTCAAATTTTGTGCAAAATCACCAATCGCACGAACTCGTCCGCGCTTGACAATCCCGAAAAGCGTGTTATAATAAGGTTAGAAACATACGGGAGGTGATTACAGTAGCAAAATCAGCCAACATAGAAACCGCAATCCCCGCCGAAGCAATCGAGACATTAGCAAGGTGCTTACTCCCCGAAATCGTGAAGTACTTCGAGAGCGATGAGGGCAAGCGGGAATACGAGGAATGGAAATCTAAGCAAGAGTAATCAGCCGCAGAAGCGGCGTAATAGTATAAAACGGGCGGTGTTCAAGTGAACATCGCCCGCAACTATTGCGTTTGTATCAACTTCCCGTTTTGGGAAGTTGGTTTCAATAGATTCAACACAAAGGGGTCTGTGAAATGCAGACCCCTTTGTGATTTAGTCGTGAACCCCAACCCTTACTTCTCAATCGTAAAAACAAATACGAACACCTCACCGACGAATATCGGGTAGGGGTTCGTATTTGAACAGTATGCTTGGGCTATCAGGATTCGAACCTGAGAATGCCAGAGTCAAAGTCTGAAAACAGCTCCGCTGACACCGCATAAAACCGCTGTTCATGCGGATAAAAAGTCATACAAATCGATGTAAACTTATTAGAATGGCGTAATCAATGGCGTAATTGCAAAGGGGCAAATGTTAGACTCTTAAAAACTTAAGTCAAGAAAAATAAAAATTCATGATTTTTCTTGACTTATTTGTTTTGATGTGGTATACTACGGTCATAATGTTTTAAGGAGTTATGTATGAACCGTAAAATACTCAAGGATCTGATCTCGTGGAAGAATCAGCCGAAAAATCGTA
>WRKZ01000082.1 GCA_009777835.1 Oscillospiraceae bacterium
CCCTCATACATCATCACCGCCGTCCCGCAATTTCTTACCCGTCAGCGACAAGAACGCATCTTCCAAAGTCGGGCGTTTCGCCGATACGCCGAGAATCGTGTAAGGTTGCGATATTTCGAGAATCCGTGCGATGTTTTGCGAGTTGGGTTCGCTCGTGATTGTGAAAACACGATTCTCTGTTTCACAAGACTTAACCCCTTGGATTTTCTTGAGATTATCAGACAGAGTCGGCGATGGTTCTTTGACTTCCAAAATCGTAACTTCCTCGAAAATGACCGAATTTGCGAGTTCATCAACGCTTCCGTCGGCGATTACTCGACCTGAGTCCATAATACTCACCCGCGAACACAGCCGCTCAATTTCTTCCATATAGTGGGAAGTATATAGTACGGTAGTGCCTTGATTGTTGATTTCGCTAACAAAATTTAAGATGTGATTGCGTGACTGCGGGTCAATTCCTACGGTAGGTTCGTCCAGAATCAGCAGTTTCGGCTTATGAATAATCGCACAGCCTATGTTGAGTCTGCGTTTCATACCGCCTGAAAACTTTTTCGGTGCTTTTTTAGCAACATCGCTCAACCCGAGAATTTCGAGAATTTCATCGACGCGACTCCTCAATTCTGCCCCTTTGATTCCATAGAGTTTCCCGAAAAATTCAAGATTGTCGCGTGCCGACAGTGTTTCGTAAAGGGCTAAGTCTTGCGGAACAACGCCGAGCTTGTTCTTGATTTCGTTAGCGTTGCCTTTCAGTGGTTTCCCGAACAGTAAAATCTCCCCTGCATCTATTCCGGTTAAGCCCGTCAACGCACGGATTGCGGTGGTTTTCCCTGCGCCGTTCGGTCCGAGCAGTCCGAGGGTCTCACCTTTTTGCAGACTTAATGTAAGGTGGTCGAGTGCGGTATGGTTTCCGTAGCGTTTGACTACGCTTTTCATTGTGAGCATAGCTATAATCCCCCTGTTTTTGTTGGTACTCTCTTAGTATACAGCAAAATCAAGGGGATTACCAGTGTCTTGAATCACTTTCTTACATGACATTTGTCATGACAAGCACAGCTTTAATATCTTGACAGAAAGCCGATTCGGTGATAAAATAGAGGAATATTACTCCGCAACAAAAGTTTTGACTCTTACGGCAACGCTTTAAGTTGTCGCAGATGGTGAATTGAGTCACAACTTTCGTTGCGCCTCAAAAAAATAAAGGAGAAGACTTTGTAATGCCTTTAGCCGCTAAAATCCGACCCGAAACACTTGATGAAGTCGCGGGACAATCCCATTTAATAACACCCGGGAGACCGTTACGTAAAATCATAGAATCAGGAGAAATTCCGTGTATGCTGTTCTATGGCCCTTCCGGGGTAGGAAAAACCACCGTTGCTAATATAATCGCGGCGAGAACCAGTATGACCCTCCATAAACTTAACGGGACTTCTGCATCCACTGCCGATATAAAAGCGATTATCGCACAATCAGGTACGTTTATGAGTGAAGGCGGGATTCTTTTATATCTTGATGAAATCCAGTATCTGAACAAGAAACAACAGCAAAGCCTACTCGAATATATCGAAAACGGTGAAATCACACTAATTGCTTCGACTACAGAGAACCCATATTTCTACGTTTACGGTGCGATTCTGTCAAGATGCACCGTGTTTGAGTTTAAATCGCTCTTACCTGAAGAAATCATTCCTGCAGTTAAGCGCGGTTTTGCTTTTTTGGATTCTAATTTGTCGGTTTCGGACGAAGTCATGCGAATAATCGCCTATGGGTGCGGGGGAGATGTTCGCAAAGCACTCAATGCGGTGGAATTATGCCACCTCACTGCTGATAACGGGGTTATTGATGAAGAAGTCGCCCGTGAAGTCGTTCAAAAGAGTTCAATGAGGTATGACAGGGCAGGGGATGAACATTACGATACTCTGTCGGCTTTGCATAAATCAATACGCGGTTCGGATGAGAACGCTGCACTGCATTATTTAGCGCGCCTGATTGTTGCCGACGACCTGCCGTCAATCTGCCGAAGGATTCTCGCCGTCGCATCGGAAGATATAGGATTGGCGTATCCTAACGCAATCACGATTGTAAAGTCGTGTGTTGATTCAGCTTTACAATTGGGATTTCCGGAGGCACGTCTTCCGTTGGCACAAGCGGTGATTTTGCTTTGCACCGCTCCAAAATCTAATTCGGCATATTTGGCTATTGAATCGGCTTTAGCAGATGTGAGGGCAGGGAAGGGCGGCGGATTTCCGCGGCAGTTACAAAACAAGCACTGCGATGGAATCGGGGGAGCAGACGGACAGAATTACCTCTATCCCCACGATTATCCGAATCATTATGTTAAACAGCAATATCTGCCCGATTCCCTCAAAGACAGAGTGTATTACGAGTTCGGTGAAAATAAAAATGAAACGGCGGCTCGTGAATATCGTCGCAAAGTTACAGTTACTTAGGATTTCAGCTAATCCTGAATTGCCTGTTTTATTTTGACTTCTACGGTAAGGGTCTCATTGTTTCGCTCCACCTTTACTTTCAGAACATCGCCGACTTTATGCTCCTCGAGAATATCGCTGACATCTGCTGTACTTGAAACGCTTTTCTCGTTAATGCTGATGATATGGTCGCCGATTTGAAGCGGACTGTCTGAATCTGCTTGCGAAACATACACTCCTATTGAATGCAGGTTATACATCATGGCTGTCCATGCGTCGGTTATATCGATTAACGACGCACCGAAATCCATACGCCCGAGGACGTAACCATATTCAATCAAGTCATCTGTGATTGATTTTACAAGATTAACCGGGATAGCGAATCCAATTCCTTCAATATCTGCGCCGCTGGATTTAGCGTTGACGATTCCTATGAGCGCACCGCCGCCGTTGAATAATGCCCCGCCGGAGTTTCCGGGGTTCACTGCCGCAGTGGTTTGAAGCAGATTCATTGAGTGACCGTCAATCTCAATATTACGGCTCAGTGCTGATATAACGCCTTCCGAGACAGAACCGCCGAGATGTCCCAACGGATTCCCGATTGCTACCGTAAGCTCACCTACTATAAGTTTATCAGAATCACCCAACGTGACTACTTTCAGTCCGTTTGCTTTGATTTTCACTACGGCAAGGTCGGTTTGGCTGTCCCGCCCGATTAGCTCTGCATCGTAACTTTCGCCGTTGTTTAGACGAACCGTAATCTTTCGCGCTCCTTCTATAACGTGGTTGTTCGTCACGATGTAACCGTCTTCACTGAAAACCACACCGCTCCCCGCACCTTCGGTAATGTACTGACCCATTCGCCAACCACCCGACACAGATTCGGTGTAAATCTCGACTACGCTGTCTTTGCAACGCTCGGCAATTTCAGAAATGGGCATCAAATCCGATGGTTCAACAGAACCGTTTATATATGAAACTCCCGGTGTTCCCGTGGACTCTCCCGAATTCGGCAACTCTAATCCGGAAACGTATTCATCAACGATTTCCTTTATTTGCCGTTTGCTGAACCCTTCATCGATATTTGAATCGGAAGAGCCGGAAGTGTTCGAACTTCCCAGAATGTTCGCAATGTATGCACCGCCGAATCCTGCCACCCCCGAAAGCCCGATTGTGACAGTCATTAATAAAACCGTTACCCTTTTTTTCATAGTTATGACCTCCTGATTTTTTCAACGAATATTTCACGAACATTTTACTATAAATTTTGCGTAAAGTCAAGGGCGCGAATTTCTTTTGAATTTATACCGTACTTCTCTTGACAATCTCCAAGATTTGCTTTATAATAGTATCCATAAAATTAAATTAAGAAATTTTAAGGAGGAGAAAAATGAGGGTTTACAATTTTAGTGCGGGTCCGGCAGTTCTGCCGGAGGAGGTCTTGAAGAAAGCAGCTTCAGAATTATTTGAATACGGCGATTCCGGCCAGTCGGTCATGGAGATGTCGCATCGTTCCAAAGATTATGAGGCGATTCATAATGAGTGTTCGGCACTGTTGCGTGAAGTCATGTCGATTCCCGACAATTACAAGATACTGTTCATTCAAGGCGGCGGAAATATGCAGTTCGATATGGTTCCGCTTAACCTGATGAAAAACGGCAAAGCTGATTTCGTAGTTACGGGACAATGGGCAGGAAAAGCTCAGTCTGAAGCAAAACGCTACGGGGAAGCTAACATTGTTGCTTCTTCTAAAGATAAGACTTTTTCTTACATTCCCGAGCTTGACAGTTCTAAATTCGCAAAAGATGCTGATTATTTCCATATTTGCCAGAACAATACGATTTTCGGAACGCGTTTCGCTGAATTGCCGCAAACAGGTGATGTTCCGTTGGTTGCGGACTTGTCATCGTGTATCCTGTCCGAGCCGGTTGACGTATCGAAATACGGGTTGATTTATGCTTGTGCGCAAAAGAATATGGGGCCTTCCGGTGTTACCGTAGTCATAATCA
>WRKZ01000083.1 GCA_009777835.1 Oscillospiraceae bacterium
ATGGCGAAAGAAATGGTTGAATACACCAAGTTCAACATTCTGCAACAGGCTGCTCAAGCTATGTTGGCACAAGCTAACCAAGCTCCGCAAGCTATTCTGCAGTTACTGCGGTAAAACTAAACAGATTTTGACGAATATAATCCCCCTGCGTTTTGATTTGAAATGCGGGGGGATTTTTCGAAGTTAAAGCGCGTATTTGCGAATGTTTTACATATTTATTACGAAAATCCGATTGTCGGGGTGAGAATGATGTGTTATTATATGAGTATACCTAAATCGAAAGGGGGAAAGTATTATGTTAAACGCATTGATTGTAGCGTCAATGAGTCTTGAGGCGGCACGTGAGGATGCAAAGGAAAGAGCCCTCGAAAAAGAGCGGGAAAAGATATTAAATGCGGATAATGTTCCGGTGGATTTGCAAGCGAAACAAGAAAAGAAAGATGAGAAAAACGAGAAAGAAGAGAAAGAAGAGGAGGAAGAAGAAAAAGACGAAGATGACTGTGGCGATGACGATGATTTCGATGAAGAAGACGATAATGAAGAAGATGAGACCGAGAAAATCTGCGATGATTGCCACAGAGAAGACTGCGACATTCATGATTTCCATGATTGCGATGGCTGAGATATACCATTTTTCGGAGAAAATGGTATATCTCAGTGCCAAAGGGCGGGCTTTGCTCGCCCTGCGGAGAAAACTCCGTAGGAGTTTTCGGAGTTAAAGAGTATAGCGAAAAAATCCCCCTGCATTTCGATATGAAACGCGGGGGATTTCTTCAATGAATCTCTCAATTGTGAAATTATCGCTTGACAAATAGTTTAGGCAGTTGTATAATAATAGAAGAGTCGAAAGTGGGGTGGTTGAGTGTCGGAAATCCAAAACGATAACATGAAACATGACGAGGGCTACCGTGCGATTATGTCGAGCAAAAGTACGTTTCTGCACTTTTTGAATAAGTACATCGCCTTACCGTGGGCAAACGGAATCACCGCCGACGAACTCGATTCCGTTAATGCGACCTACATAGATGATGATTATCTGAAGCGTGAATCTGACATAATTTACAAAATCAGCGGTAAAAACGTGGTGTTCTACACGTTGCTTGAGTTGCAGTCCGAGCCGGATTTTTCAATGCCGTTTCGGTTGCTGAAATATATGGTGAACTTGCTGTCGGATGTGTTCAAAAACACTCCGGAGAATGAGCGGACTTTAAAGTCGTTTAAGTTGCCGGCGGTTGTTCCGATTGTGCTGTACAACGGTGAAGATAACTGGACACCTGTACAGTCGTTTCGTGAGTATACGGCTAATTCCGGTGAGTTTGGGAATAATATACTTGATTTTAGGTACATTTTGTTCGACCTGAATCGCTATGATGAAGAAAAGATTTTAACGACGTATAAATTGCTTGATTTTGTGTTCAAATTGGACTTAAAGCATTATTCACGCAGTGTCGCTGATTCCGACGAAACGTTGAAGCATCTTATGCTGTTGTCACACGATTTGACTGATGATGATATAATTGCGTTTGTCGCGTGGATTAAATACGCACGTTACGGAGGAAGAGCCGACGATGAGTTACTCAAAGAAGCCGTTGTGGCATTCAAAAATGGGGAGGTGGAGAGTATGAGTTATGCTATGGGAAGAGCAATGGAGCGAGAACGTGTTATTGCTCGTGATGAGGGTAGACAAGAGGGTAGACAAGAGGGTAGACTCGATGAACGAAATGAGTTGCTAAAACTCATAAAAAGTGGTATGTCTATAGACGAAATCAAGAAAAGACTTGAAAAGTAGAATGATAGCGAAAAAATCCCCCTGCATTTCGATATGAAACGCGGGGGATTTCTTCAATGAATGTCATGCCGCTTCGAGCAGTTCGATTTCGTGTATGGTGTGTCGGTCTGTTTGGGCGATTTGAAGCGACTCTCTGTACATATTCTCGGCGAAAATCGCATAACCTCTGGTGGGGTCGTTCACGAACACGTGAGTCACCGCACCCGCAAGCCGTCCGTTTTGAATAATAGGACTGCCGGACATTCCCTGGACGATTCCGCCGGTTTTATTCAAAAGGGTTTTGTCGGTGACTTTAATCACCATATTCTTGATTGCGTTCTTGTCGTTGTAATCGATTTTCTCAATTAACACATCATATTCGGCGGGGGAGTTTCCGTCAATCGTGGTTATGATTTTCGCAGGCCCGATTTTGACTTCCTGCTTATATGCCATTTCGACTTCGCCGTCCAAAACCGGCGGACTTTCCATAATCCCGTATACCCCGGATTCACAGTTGGTCTTAATCGCACCTATGGGGATTCGTGAGAGGAAACTCCCGCTCAATTCTCCCGGTGCCCCCGCGAACCCTTTCACCACCCCGGAAATTTGCACCGACACGACTTCACCGCTGGATAACGGCATGATTTGCCCGGTATCGACATCGCAGACGGCATGACCGAGTCCCCCAAAGGTCGCGTCGGCAGGATTATAATAGGTCATTGTGCCGATTCCCGCACTGGAATCCCTTACCCATGCCCCCATTTTATACATTCCGTCTTGTTTTGATTTCGCGGGCGTTACCATGATTTCGCTTTTCTGCCCGTCCCTCGTGTAGATTACGGTGGCTTCTTCTGCCTTTTCTTCATTTGAGTTGACATTCGGGTGGTTGAGTGCCGTTGAAATATCGCTGTTTTGGGTGATTTCCACCCCGTTGATTTCTATAATCACGTCACCGACCTTGATTCCCGCTTGGTGTGCCGGTGAAATTAAACCGTTTTCTCCGTCAACCTCACCGAGTTCGGTCACTACCGCGCCTTGGGTCAGGATTTTTATTCCGAACGGTGTTCCGCAGGGAACAAGCCGCGGACGTTCGATTTGCTCTGCTTTTACGCTTTTTATTGGGAAAATCCCCAATAATTTCAACTCTACTTCTTGTTGTTGCTTGTCTTTTTGTTCAGCACCGTTGTTGGCATATGCCGCTTGAATTCCGTCTTTTTGCGTCGCTTTTTCTCCGCTGATATTAAAAAACGTATTGAATTTAAAGGATTCATTATCTGAAAGGTAATACTTGTCAGGAAGGTTGACGTAATAGAATCCAATCACTACGCATAATATGACTGAAAAGATTAAAAATAATCCCGTAACCGATTTAACAAACTTTCGCATTTTCATTCTACTAATATCCCCGTTTTTCTTGTTTTTCCCATTCAAAATTGCAGAAAGCCACCGACCTGTGAGCTTTTAATTTGAGCTTTCCCACGTTCTTACTATTCGCAAAAGGTCGGGCGATTATGTTCGGAAAAAATTAATTTATATTATTGGTGGGGAGATTTTCAGGAAAAATCAGGCATTTTCAGTTGGTTTAAAATCTTCGGAAATCATGAAAATTCTCAAAAAAAAGCGAAACCCATACAGGTTTCGCCTTTTCGTTCATGTAGAAGATTAGTCGGTGGTTTCTTCTTCAGTAGTGTCGCCTTCATCGGTGGTGGTGTCGCCTTCGTCGGTGGTGGTGTCACCTTCATCAGTGGTGGTGTCGCCTTCATCGGTGGTGGTGTCGCCTTCATCAGCGGTGGTGTCTTCTCCGGTAGAATCGCTTGCTGCCGTGGTGGTTCCGCCGGTAGAAGTGTCATCTGTTTTGTCATCATCGGTGCAAGCTACGAAAGCTACGCACATCGCAACTGCGAGAAGAGAAATTGCTAATTTTTTCATTGTTTTGGTTTCCTTTGCTACAATAATATTTAGACAAGCTACGGTAGCCAGTCGTGGCTTGAACTATCTCATCGCCTAAGCTACAATAAGAGGAGTAATTGGTCTGACGTAAGTTCCTTTGGATTATCACGTTCGT
>WRKZ01000084.1 GCA_009777835.1 Oscillospiraceae bacterium
CCGACACTGTAATAAGTGAGGCGATTCAGAAATTATGAAGAAAAAAATCAAAAAAGCCATCTTTCTCTGCGGATTCATGGGGTGCGGTAAAAGCCACATAGGAAGGCTGATTGCCGAAAAGTTAGAACTGCCTTTCATGGACTCCGACGAGCAGATTGAAGAGTCAATCGGTAAACCGATTAGCCAAATTTTCGACGAATACGGCGAAGACGCATTTCGTCGCATGGAAACGGTTACGCTAGCCGCAATCTGCGGTGTTTGCGATAACGAAAACGTTTCGGGTGCGCCGAAAAGTATCGTGGTTGCGTTGGGCGGCGGTGCGATTCTCAATCCCATGAACGTAGCATTGATTAACAAGTACGGGACTTCGATTTTCGTGGATGTTGATTTCGAAACCTGCTATGAACGCATTAAAAGAGATGTCGAGAAAACCCGTCCGCTCGCCGCCGAAAAATCTCACGAAGAACTGTTGGAACTTTATAATAACAGGAAAAAGCTGTACATCAAGAACTCGCGCCACACTATCGACGGAAACGCCGATATAAATCATATTGTAAGGAGTATCACCGAAATCCATGCTCATTTATAACGCAAAAATTCATACGCTGAACGAAAACAATACCGTTTTTGAAACCGGTTTTATCGAGTTCAACGAAAAAATCCTGCAAATCGGTAATATGTGCGATTGCCCCAAACACACCGAAAACGATTACAATGCCGAAGGTAATTCGGTCTATCCGGGATTTATCGACCCGCACAGTCATGTGGGGGTCTGGGGGAATGCAGAAGGATTCGAAGGGGATGACGGCAACGAGACAACCGACCCATGTACTCCGCATTTACGTGCGATTGATATGATTAATCCGACAGATTTATGTTTCAATGAAGCGGCAAAAGCGGGAATCACAACTGTATTCTGCGGGCCGGGAAGCGGGAACCCGATTTCGGGGAGTTTCATTGCTATGAAGACTCAAGGCAGTCCGCGGATTGATGAGCGTGTTATAAAATCGGCATCTGCAATAAAGTTTGCGTTCGGGGAAAACCCGAAAATGGTCGGAAGAGAGAAAAGCGATTCACCGCTTACCCGAATGGGAACCGCCGCAATAATTCGCGAACAGCTTCACAAAGCGAAACGTTATCTCGAAACGGTCGAGAAGAGCGAAAATGATTCTGAAATCGATATGCCGGAATACGATATAAAGTGCGAAGCGTTGCTCCCTCTTCTGCGGGGCGAAATTAACGCCCATGCTCACTGTCACCGAACCGACGATATTTTCACAGCAGTAAGATTAGCAGAGGAATTCGGCTTTTCGGAAAGGCTTGTCATAATTCATGCTACCGATTCCGCGTTGATTGCCGATGAGTTAGCGAAGCTGCAAATTCCCGTAATCATCGGTCCTGTAATCTGCGACAGGAGCAAACCCGAACTTGCAAATCACTCAATCGAAACGGCGGGAGTCCTCGAAAAATGCGGAGTAAGATTCGCAATCTGTACCGACCATCCGGTTGTTCCGGTGCAGTATCTCCCGCTTTCAACCGGATTGGCGATTCGTGCAGGATTAAGCAAAGAGAAAGCAATCCGTTCAATTACGATTGATGCAGCTGAAATCTGCGGTATATCGGCTTGCGTTGGCAGCCTTGAAATCGGTAAAGATGCGGACTTGGTAATCTTCAGCGGCAATTTCTATGATGTTCTTGAAGTCCCGCAAACGGTATTCATTAACGGGAAGAGGGTTTAAACGCTGCCATCGGCGGCTCAAGATTTGCAATCAAGGAAGAAAGGTATGGTGTTTAAATGTCACTGTTCTCACCCGAAATCGTACTTGACGGAACGCTTTCAACGGCTGAAGCCAGGCTTAAATGGGAGAAGGAAACCGAATCCGGCGCAAGACAGGCTAAAGTCAAAGGAAAAGCCTTGTTCCTTCATTCGTTAGCACCTGAAAAACCTGCAAAGTCATCGAAAGAAGGCGGCAGATACGTCCTGCATTATTACAGCAATTACGGCGGAGATTTTTGCGATGCCGTTTTCAGCGGTGAAATCTTTGAATATGAAGACACCCGAAGCCAAATTCTGGGGAAAGTTACCGTTTCACGCTCTATGAAACGCTTTTCGATTATTTTGTTTGTTCTGGCACTGCCGCTTGCCGTGCTGTTCGATATGATGGTATATTTCGGTAAGCCGCGTTTGTATGAAGCCATGCCGTCTATGCGAAGTATTCTGAACTATATTGACAGCAGTATTCTCACCATCTTCATCGCCACATCGGTCACGGTTGCCGCAGGAATCATGTGCCTTATCGTAGACAAGCGCAAAGTCAAGGAAATCATGGATTATTTGAACGATTTTCTTAAAGAAGACGTTACGGAAAATCCGCGAAATTCTAGAAATCCGCGAAATACTAAAAACAGGAGAAAAGACTTTATATGAACGGCCCGATTTTTGAGTTATTTGATTTTTTGCGAAATCCAAATTCTACCGCAAACGAAGGAATCAGCGTTATACTCATGCTGTTTGCGATTACGGCGAGTACGCTTATTCTGTTACCGTTTCATGAGAGTGCGCACGCTTTATCGGCGAAATTGCTCGGCGATAACACCGCCGAACGCATGGGAAGACTAACGCTGAATCCGCTTCGCCACATTGACCCGATAGGGTTCAGCTGTATGTTCCTGATTGGATTCGGTTGGGCAAAACCGGTACCGGTGAATCCCCTTAATGCCGACCGCCGTGTAACTCAAAGAGGATTTCTGGCATTGACTGCGGCAGCGGGCCCCGTTTCAAACGTTCTGTTTTCGCTGATTTGTATCATTATAGCAAAGGTTTTGTATATCGCGACTATCCCGAAAGAGATAATGGAGTCTTTAGCCGATGTTTCGGGGATTCACGGCAAGTTCGAATGGCTTGTATTCGGGGGTATGCGTTCGGGTGACGGTACGTTCACTAAATTCACGGAAATGCTTAACTCCCCTTTCGTGGCTTATTTAGGATTTGCCTTGATGTTGATAGCAACAATCAGTCTGTATCTGGCGGCGTTCAATCTTCTCCCTATTCCTCCGTTAGACGGTTCGAAAATCCTGTTCTTTTTCTTGAACAATCGTCAAGTCAATATGTTCGAACGGCATATCAACATTATCAGAGGCGTACTTTTGCTCCTGCTTCTCGCCACCCCGTTTTTGAGGTCGTTTATAGGACTAATCGCTGATTTCCTGATGAAAGGGCTTGAACTCGCTACGTTCTTTATAAGGTGAGAAAAGAGTGAGAGAACAACTGAATTTCAAATTAGAAGTTTTCGAAGGGCCGTTGGACTTGATGCTTTCGCTGATTGCCAAACACAAGCTAAACATCAAAGATATAGAAATCGCGGTACTTCTGGAACAGTTCTTACTTTATATAGAACAGGCAGGCGAAAACGACATCGAATTAGCGGGCGAATTTCTCGAAACTGCGGCGCATTTGATTTACATCAAGACGGTTT
>WRKZ01000085.1 GCA_009777835.1 Oscillospiraceae bacterium
TTCACGGCGATTACCTTAAATCGGCACGTCCGACTGCTGTAAACTTACACCATGCAGTCGAACGAATGTTACAAATAAAAGATTTTAGGCGGCTTCGAGAAGAAGCGTTTGCGATTTACAACGAAGATGTTGCAATGTGTAAAGCTATTTCCGAAAACGGTTTGACTTTGCTCAAAGACGGCGATACCGTGTTAACGCATTGCAATGCAGGCCCGCTTGCTACAAGCCGCTACGGAACGGGGTTAGGTCCGCTCATACTCGGAACGGAACGTGGAATGAAACTCAAAGCGTACGTGGACGAAACACGTCCGTTGCTTCAAGGGGCGAGGATTACCGCACTCGAATTGCAAAACGCGAGGATTCCGTTCAAGCTGATTTGCGATAATATGGTGGCGGAGGTCATGCGGCGAGGGCTTGTGAACGCGGTGTTTGTCGGCTGTGACAGGGTTGCCGCTAACGGCGATGTCGCAAACAAAGTCGGGACTTTGGGGGTTTCGATTATCGCTCGGCATTACGGTGTTCCGTTTTATGTGTGCTGTCCGTCAACTACACGGGATTATGGTTGCAAGACGGGGGCTGATATTGTGATTGAGGAGCGTGATTCGCGCGAACTCACCGAGATTTATTTTAAGGAGCGTGTTGCACCTCATGGGGTTGATTGTTTCAATCCGTCTTTTGATGTTACCCCTGCTGAGTTGATTACGGGGATTGTTACTGAAAAGGGTATTGACATTATGTAGAATGTGGTTTATAATGTAATCATAGATATATTAAAGGTGGTGAAAAATATGCCGTCAAACAAAAACGCGGACTTGAAAGCATCTTACTTCGATTTGCTGTTGATAAAACATGAAAACAAAAACAACACCGTAATCGGTCTTGAAAGAGCCATAATTCGGCAACGCTCAATCATGGATGAAGAAGATGTTGCGTATGTAGACAAGCAAATCGGGGAGTATTTAGACCATCTCGGGAATTAATCGCGAGATGCTATATAGCAATTTAATTTTTCGTGGAAGTGAATTCCACAAAAAATTCGCTCGCCTAACGGCGGCGGACAGCGACTTTGTCGCTGTCATAGCAGTTTGACAAATAGTAAACAATTTGTCAAACTGCTATATGAAGCTGTATTCATAGCAAATCACACCACATAAACGGCAAATTTTCCGCCTTGTCTGACGGAAAATTTACTCGTTTCTACGGCACGTCGCCTATGAATACAGCTTCTTATTTTTGCAACAAAACAACCCTACTGCTCGACATTCGTGCAACGAACATCAACACCTGTAACGCATCCGCAATAACAATATCATTAGCATCGGGATTATTCACCTTAGCCGCCCGAACACACCGAGCATCGGCGTCACCGTACGCATCCGAACTTGGCATTTTCGCAACCGCCATAAGCGTGTGGAGTGCATCTGAAATGCTAATATCGTTCCTGTTTCCCGTGACTTTACCTTTACCTTTGATACTGCCGGGTTGAATCCGTTGTAAGACATAAGTCGAACCACTCTCAACGGTTGCAGTAATCGAGCCGTCTATGTTGATTGTGGGTTTAGCACCCTCACTGACTTTATTACCATTCACTTTGAACAACCACATATTGTCGAGTTTGATGTTGTTTAATTCGCTCCATGGGATTGTTAGTTCACCCGATTGTTCCACGTCTTCAATTACGATTGAACCCTCGAATATGTCCACATTCCCGATTTTCTTATCTTGTTTTACGATTTCAAACGAATGGGACGACCCCGAAAGACAATCTTCACATATGCCGCATTTGCCGTCTATGAAACAATCTTCACAGCCACATTCACCGCAGTCACAAGGTGTCTCCGAAAGACAATCTTCGCAAATCAAGCACCTGAAAATCTTGGTGCAGTGGGCTTTGTTATCGCATATCTGACCACAAGTTCCGGTGCAAGCATTGCAAGGGTCACAGACTGCAGGTGTCTGACAGGGATTCTTACCGCAACTGCCGCCTAAGTTGCAATTCACAGCACCTATGTCTTGATATGTCGCCGTTACGGTTACGGCTCTGCGTGGCATGACGAAAGTGGTGCTTCTGCTGTTTTTATCGGCGAACACAACATCGTCACCGTCCGCAATCCACTCCTTGAACTCTTTACCGCTCGGTGCGGTGCTTGCGCTAATCGAAACCGTCGAACCCTCACGGCGACTTCCACCGCCAGTACCGCTTACCACCGAAACCGTTTGGTATGGGACGCTCTCGTAAGTCGCCGTTACAGTCACGTTCTTGCCGAGCATGACGAACGTCGTTTCCATATTAGTTTCATCTGCGAATACAACATCGTCCGATGTCGTAGTCCACTTCACGAACCGATTATTGGCGGAGGACGGTGCAGGTGCGGTAATGGAAACCGTTTCGCCTTTGAGGTAACTTCCGATTACGCCCGGATTACTCCCCGAGCCGCCCGTTCCACGGAGCATCGTAACGTTATATCGTGGGAGTGTTGTTCGCAATGTCGGATAACCGTCATTCTGACTGCTTGATATAGCCCAAACCTCATCAAAATCAAATCCCGTGAACGATGCTTGCAACCTCATTTGTGAAGAACTCAATCCCACCGCTGAACCCGTTCCGTTGCCGATTCCCCGTCTTGTTGCCGCAGGAAGCTCGATACTTCCGACTTTTTGAATAGCTTCGTTGTTCCAGAATGTGTCGGTAACGGTTGCGTTGTTGGCGAGGACATTCCCTGCAACACCTCCCAAGTTAGTTCCGCAAGTGACGTTCCCGGTGCTGTAAGAGCGTGTAACAACACTCGGGCTGCTCGAACCCGAAGTGCCGGCATTCCCGACAATTCCGCCTGCGAATGCCTCCGAACCTGTCCCGATAACCGTCACGTTTCCTCTATTATAAGTATCGCTAATTGTACCTCTGTTGTTCCCGACGATTCCCCCTGCTTGATACTGCGGATTGGTCGCAGTCGTGTTGCCGTCTAAGACGATGTCACCTGTATTAAACGAAGATGTGACAATTCCACGCATGGCTTCGACCATACCCGTGATTCCGCCGACCCAGCCCTGCCAACTATTCGAGGTGAGGGTGACTTTCCCTGTGTTTCCCGATTGGTCAACCTTAGCATCGTTGCGAATCTCGCCGACAATCCCTCCTGCAGACGGATAAGCCCCTGAACCCGTGACTTCTCCATTGTTGTGGGAATTGAAAATCCTCCCATCATCCATACGGCCGGCGATTCCGCCGCCGCGTGCCATTCCCGCCCCCGAAACTCCGCTACTTGTTGCGAGTATGGTGGCTGTGTTGCGGCAGTTGACAATTTCCGGGGAGTTTGACGTTCTCCCCATAAATCCGGTAATTCCACCGACGAACGCGGTTTCGTTGTCTGAAATAATCGAACCGCTTA
>WRKZ01000086.1 GCA_009777835.1 Oscillospiraceae bacterium
CCGCTTTCACCATATCGGCGGTAATCAAGTTTGCGATTCCTACCGCACTTACCAGAATATCGGCGCGGCGGGTGACTTCTCCCAGGTCACGAGTACGGCTGTGACAGATTGTCACTGTTGCGCTTTCGTTCAGCAACATCAACGCCATCGGCTTACCGACTATGTTCGAACGCCCGACCACCACACATTCCTTGCCTTCCACCCGAACTCCCGTACTGTGAATTAACTCCATCACACCGGCAGGAGTGCAGGGTAGGAACCCGTAGTTTCCGGTTGCGATTTTGCCGACCGTATCGGCACGGAAAGCATCGACGTCTTTTAATGGTGAGACCGATTCATTGACCTTCGTTACATCGATATGCTTCGGGAAAGGCTGTTGAATCAAAATCCCGTTGACTTTATCGTCGGAATTCAAACGCTGAATCAATTCCAGCAACTCTTCTTGAGTAGTTTCTTCCGGTAAAGCGTATTCGTAAGAGGAAATTCCACATTCCTCACAATCTTTCTTTTTGTGATTCACGTAGATTCTGCTTGCAGGGTCGCCTCCCACCAGGATTACCGCTAATCCTACCTTGAGTTGGTTAGCGGCGATTTCTTCCTTGATTTGCCGTTTGATTTTTGCGGCAAGCTCATTCCCGTTTATGATTTTACCGTTTTCTCTGTTTTCAATCATCAGGAATCCTCCTCTTTATTATAAGGTTTATCTATTATATTTTGTGCGAAAGGCTCATTCAATTCTCGACGAGTTTTGAAGAACGCAGATTTTGCTTTTCCTTTTTCCTTTACAAGTTTGTTCTTGTATTCGCTTTCTTGGATTTGATGTTTAGAGTCATCGGTGTCCCGGTACATGACGTAGCCTTTTTTTGCGGTCAGTTTCTGTTTGAAGAACACGAACAGTCCAAGTGCAAATGCTGCCGAGGATACTGCTACAACTTGTGAGACCCTCAGCCCCCCCGCCATAAGTGAATCGGTTCGCAGGGATTCAATCCATGCCCGACCTGAACCGTACCATACAATGTATAAAAGGAAGATTTCCCCATCGAAACTCTTGAGTTTCTTCATATAAAAATGTAAAAGAACGAATCCGATAAGGCACCACAGACTCTCATATAAAAAGCAGGGATGGACCAGAGCAATTCCGGAGTTCAGCAGTTCACGTTGTTTTAATACAACCTCAACATCGGTCGAGATTATACTGCCCGTCATCCCCCATGGGAGGTTTTCGGCGGTGGGTGCGCCGAACGCTTCCTGATTGAAGAAGTTGCCCCATCTTCCTACGTAATGCCCGATTAAGAAGCCTATTCCTATTAAATCGGCAAGCGGAAGAAACTTTACCTTCTTTGCTCTTGCGGCGAGTAGTCCGCCGATTAACGCTCCTATCAAACTGCCGTAGACGGCGAGACCGCCTCCGCGAAGGTCGAAAATGCCGAACAGGCTGAATCGACCGGGTGAGAAAATCACGTAATACAGTCGCGCGCCGATAATCCCGCTGAGAACTCCCCAAAAAGCCATATCAAAGACAGAATCGCCCGACAATCCCGCTCGTTTAGCGAATTTCACACCGTAGGTTATCCCCAGAATAACGGCTGATGTGAGTATAATCCCGTACCAGTATACATCAATCCCGAATAAGCTGAATGCCACTTGCCCTATTTTGAATTCCACTCCCCCATCGGTCAGATTGGGAAACGATATATATTCTGATTTATTCAGTAAAAACATTTGTTTTTTCCTTTGATTTTTTATTTTTTAATTTTGATTTTCGATTATTGAAAGACATGAGTTTTCCACGTCAAAATCTTTTAGAATCGTAGTGATGTCATCAAAAGTCACCTTTGCGGCAGATTCGATGTTTGCGAATAGGTCTGTTCCTTCAAATTCGGCGTTCATCATATTGGTTGCCATAGACTCAACATTAGTGAAAACTCCGATAAGCTCCCCATAGGTTTGCTTTTTGATTCTCATGAAATCCGATTCACATAATCCCGACTGTTTCAGTCGTTTGAGTTCCGATTTGATTGCATCACAGACTTTCTCGGGTTCGCGCGCTTCACCGTCTACCATGCACAAGAAGAAACCCCGTCCATTAAAGATTCCCGTATTGAAGGTCTCGTTAATCAGTCCTGATTCATACGCTTCTTGATAGAATTTCGAACTTTTGCCGAGTGCTGTTTCCAACAGAATATTATATCTGATATAGTTGTCACTTGATTCGGCGAATTCGTTTGGCAGCTTGAACGCAATCTGAAACATAGGGACACCGCACGGGAGAACATCACGGATGAGGTTTTGGCGGACTTCATACGGTTCTTCCGGGATTATCGCCTGCAACTCAATATCTTCGGCAGGTTTCAAGAGTCGGTCACAGATTTCCAACGCTTCTTCCGGGTCGAAATTTCCGGCGATGGAAATTACCATGTTATTTAGATTATAAAAGGTGTTGTAGCAGCGATACAGCAATTCTTTATCGATTTGCGCAATGGTATCAACCGTTCCGGCTATATTGATTCTTACCGGATTGTTGTGGTAGACCGATTCAAGGCAATTGAAGAACATACGCCATTCGGGGGAGTCATCGTACATCTTGATTTCCTGTGCGATAATCCCTTGCTCTTTTTGAACTGTCTCGTCGGTGAAATACGGTTCCTGCACGAATTTAAGCAGGATTTCAAGGTTCTTTTTGAAAGATTGAGAACACAAAAACAGATAAGCAGTCTTATCGAAACCGGTGTAGGCATTCGCATTTGCGCCGGTCTCGGCATAGAGTTTGAACACGTCGCAGTCTTCGTTCTCGAACAGTTTATGCTCCAGGAAGTGGGCGATTCCTGCGGGAACAGTCACAAAATCATGGTCGTTTTTCGTTTTAAACACACTGTCAACCGAACCGTATTTAGTTCCGAAAAGGGCGTACGCCGAAGAAAAGCCTTTCATGGGACAAAGACAGATTGTGCAACCGCTTGCGTGCTTGATTCTCGTATACTGTTCGTTTATGCGTTCGTTTTTGATTATTTTGCTCATTCGGATTTACCTCCGTTATTCGTTAAAATATACACGGTGTCGAGGACTATGCTCTGTGCAGCCTTCACGATTCGTTCGCGTGAGATATCGGCATACCGCTCAATCGCTTGTTCGGGCGTGATTATATCACAACGATAAATATGATTAAGATACCACGTTTTAATCCCCGAAAGGCTGTCGCCTACGATTTTAAGGTCGTTTTTCAACGAGAGAATCGCTTGTTCCAGTTCGATGTCGGTAAAATCGGACTTTTTCACGAGTTCAAGCTGCGCCAGGATTTCTTCCTTCGCTTTTTCGATGTTGTCTTTTTCGACTCCACATTCTGCCA
>WRKZ01000087.1 GCA_009777835.1 Oscillospiraceae bacterium
CGAGTTTGGGGGTTGCACAGGCTGCCCCGCATAATCTACTTGATGCGGCGATAAAATTAGCGGATAAAGCACTCTATTCGGCGAAGAAAAACGGCAGAAACAGAGTTGAGTTGTTCGAGGATTAATTCTGCAAAGACTATCAACATTAAACAAAGAACCAAAAAGCCTTCCCTTAAGGGAAGGCTTTTTAAGATTTAATTTGTAAATTCCACCCGGATTTCAGTCCCGACACCCAGTTTGCTTTTCAGTGAAAGATTCCAACCGTATAATGCACAGATGTGCTTGACAATCGAAAGACCGAGACCGGTACCGCCGTTTAATTGCGAACGACTTTTTTCAACCCGGTAGAATCGTTCAAAGATTCGATGCTGTTCTTCTTGCGGAATCCCGATTCCGTTATCGAGAATACACAGGCAAGGATTCCCTATTTTGTTCTCCTCGATTGAAATCGAGACTAACCCGTTGACGTTGTTGTATCGTACCGCATTTTCAATCAGATTTTTGACGAGTTCATACAAATGTTCCGGTTCGCAATTGATTTGAACGTCTCCCTTCACTTCGAACACGATAGCCTTTTCGTTTATTGCGGTTGATATGAGTTCCCGCACTTCTGTTATCGTTTTCGACAGCATGACCGATTCGGGGTTTATTTTATTCCCGCTTTCAAGTTTGGAGAGGTTCAGCATATCCCCTATTAAATTGAGCATTCGTTCGGTCGAGCTCATTATGCTGTCAATAAACTTGTTGATTCCCTCGTCTTTGTTGTTGATAGCCGCAAGCTCACTGAATCCCTTGATTGCGGTCAGCGGAGTCTTCAACTCATGGGAGGCATTTGCGAAGAACTCTTCACGGCGTTTCGCGTTCTCTCTGATTTCCGTAACGTCCGACATTATAATCATAGTGAGTTGCAACTCGGGGAGCATTTTAACGGTCGCGCTGTAAATTCGATTAAACAGCAGGACTTCCAGCAGGGAGGTTTTGCTGTGGGTGAGTGAGTCTTCTACCGCCGACATAATCGTCTCATTAAACGAAAGGTGCGCCAGACTTTTTCCGATGATATCGGCAGTGACGTTAAAGATTTCAAGTGCCGAATTGTTGATTAGTACGATGTTCTTCTCCGGGTCAACCGCAAAGATTGCATCCCCGATATTGTTTAAAATAAAGTCAGACTTGTTTTTCTCGTCTCGCAGAGAATTGAAGTTCTCTTGAAGGATGATGGCGATTTCGTTGATTTCCTTTGTGATATCGTCTATTTCATCGTAACTGCCTACAATAGGTTCCAATGTGTATTTACCGCTCGAAAGTAACCGCAAATTCGATTGAATGGAGTTGAACGGTCTGGTGGTCAGGTTGATTGCACTGCGAATCAAGATAAAACACAGACCGATTACAACGATTAGAATCAGCACCAACATCGGGAGTGAATTGTAGAAGTATGACTTCATTTCAGAAACCGGGACTGCGGTTCGAACAAACACGAAATCGTTGTCACCCTCACCGATTTGGGTTTTCAGCGCGTAATAGATATAGTCGATACCATGGGTTGCCGAGTAGCGGACATACGCCGTAGGGATTCCGTTAACCGCCGCTTGAACTTCCGGTCGCTGCAAATGATTTTCGACTTTTTCCATATCGAGGGAGAGCGTGTCGGCTAAGACCGAACCGTCCGGCGATATAATCGTTATTCTCGTATCTTTGCCGACCTTGACGAACTCCGAAATGTCGGTGTTTGAATTGTACATTCCGGCACAAATCTCGGTAGTCTCCTCGACCGTGCTCTTGGCGATTTTCAGGTTGTTTTCGTATGTAATATACACTGTCAAGGCGAAAAAACTTACAATCCCCACGAAAATAATCAGGGTTGTGTATAAGAATAATCGTTTTTTCATACCGTTCTCCTTCTAATATACGATGATGTTATGTCAGCATATAGCCGACCCCTCGTATAGTTTCGATTTCGGCTTTACTGCCGGCAGCGGAAAGTTTCTTCCTCAATTCTTTTATGTGAATGTCAAGCGTGCGGCTTTCACCGGCGAACTCTCCACCCCAGATTTCATCGAAAATATTGTCACGTGTCTGGACTTCTTCTGCGTTTTCACAGAGCATGCGCAACAGATTGTATTCCTTCAGCGTTGTTTGAATACGTTCCTCGCCGATGGTTATCTTATGCCGTGACAAATCAATCGAAACGTCTTTATAAGCGATGATGTTCGTTTCGGTTTTGGTGACTTTGCGGAGATTCGCCCTGATTCGCGCGATAAGCTCCATAACGCTGAACGGTTTTGAGATGTAATCGTCTGCGCCCATGTTGAGTCCTTTTACTTTGGAGACCTCTTCGCCCTTTGCCGACACGATTATAACCGGGATATTAGATAACAGCTTGTTTTCCTTCATGCGGGAGAGAATCGTGAATCCGCTGTCACCGGGGAGCATTACGTCAAGGATTACAAGTTCCGGCAGATTATCGGGCGAAATCGCCTTGAAAAATTCATCGCCGTAAGTGAAGATTTGGCAGTTGAACTCATTCTCTAACGAGTACGTGTATAACTCCTGCAAAGTCGAGTCATCTTCCACCACGAAAATAGTCGGTTTTTGATTCATTTTTTTGACCCATACATCTCCCCACCCTGCGCAAAATTCGGTGAAAACTGCGCCATGGCGGTTCGCCCTTTCTTATTTTCAAATTTTTTCAATTTTTTTATAGTTGAACCGTTGAATCTGCTTTCAATCTTGCTTATCGTTTTGCTCATCGTCTTCCTTGTTAGAATTTTTACCTTTGGGATGCTCACCCGTTATTGAATATTCCACCCATTCGCCTATGTTGACGGCATGGTCGCCGATTCGTTCGAGATACTTGGTAATCATCATAAACATGATTGCCTGCTCGGCATTGTCGGCATTCTTTTTAATCAGTGCGGTCAAGTCGCTCATCACTGTATTGAAGAGGGTGTCAACCCTGTCGTCGGTCTTATCAAGCGAACGCGCAAGCTCAAGGTCGTGATTTATATATGCAATGACCCCGTTTTTCACCATTTGAATGACGATTTCCGCCATCTGCGGG
>WRKZ01000088.1 GCA_009777835.1 Oscillospiraceae bacterium
ATGAATATACCCCCAAAGGGGTCTGTGCAAGGAAAATCGAAATTACTGTAAACGATGGTGTCTTGAACGACGTAAAGATTAGTGGAGGTTGTTCCGGAAACGGTGCGGGAATAGCTAAACTCGTTGAGGGCATGAAAACTCAAGACGTTATAGAGAGGCTTGAGAGTATTCGTTGCGGCGGGAAACCATCTTCCTGTCCGGCGCAGTTAGCGCAGGCGTTGAAAGCGGTCGAATAATCGGAATCAGTAAAGCAAGTTGCGTTTTCGACGGACTTCATGTCCGTGAAAACGCAATTTTTTTCATTCGTGAAAATTTCCGTAAATTCACGCTTGACAAATGAGCAGATACATTATATAATATGATTTGCGCCCCCGGAATCAATATATAGGGGGAAGTTGAAAAAACAGGAAAGGGCGAACCACCATGCGCGGCATAAGCCGGGGTGGCATGGTCATGAAAAAATGGTAATGCTAAAAGAGATTCAAAAGAGGGATGGAAGACACGTTTCGTTCAACATTGAAAAAATTGCGGATGCGATTTTCAAAGCGGCAAGTTCTGTAGGCGGACAGGATTATGCTGTCTCGATGGAGTTGGCGCAGGTCGTATGCGATAGACTGGAGAGTAGGTATAATGATTCCGGCGGTTCGGTTGCGTCTCCTGCGGTTGAAGACATTCAAGATATGGTAGAGCGGGTTCTCGTCGAAACCGGACACGCTAAAACCGCTAAAGCATATATTCTCTATCGTGCCGAACGCACCCGGGTTCGCGAGATGAACACCGAACTTATGAAGAAGTTCGAGGAGCTTACGTTTAAGTCGGCTATTGAGTGTGATATTAAACGCGAGAACGCCAACATCGACGGTGATACTGCCATGGGAACCATGCTGAAGTACGGTTCTGAAGGTGCGAAGCAGTTTTATGAGATGTATGTGTTGAAGAAAGAACATTCCGCGGCTCATGGCAACGGGGATATACATATCCACGATTTGGATTTCTTCACGTTGACTACAACCTGCTGTCAGATTGATATTATTAAGCTGTTCAAGGGTGGATTTTCTACCGGTCACGGCTACCTTCGCGAACCGAATAATATTGCCAGCTATTCGGCGTTGGCGTGCATTGCCATACAGTCTAATCAGAATGACCAGCATGGCGGGCAATCAATCCCCAATTTCGATTACGCAATGGCAGAAGGGGTTCGCAAGACCTATCGCCAGTTATATGAGAAGAACATCGTTCGTTGTATAGGAATGTATTCCGACACTTATGAGCTAGAAAAGATCGGGGAACAGGTTGCGGCTTACATGGAAATGATTTACCGCGAGAAGGGGCTTCACCCGATTTTATCAGATGATAACGGATATAAGGAAGCCGAACGTCCGTTTTTGGTTGAGATTTTCGGCGGCGATTCTGATTTGAGCGACAAGGTTTTGAACTTCTCGGCGAAGCTCACCGCGAAAGAGACCGACAGGGCAACATTTCAGGCGATGGAAGCACTCGTGCATAATCTCAACACCATGAATTCGCGGGCAGGGGCGCAGACTCCGTTTTCGTCGATTAATTACGGTACCGACACTTCGCCGGAAGGCAGAATGGTAATCAAGAACGTTTTGCTTGCGAATGAGCGGGGACTCGGCAATGCCGAAACGCCGATTTTCCCGATTCATATATTCAAAATCAAAGAGGGGATTAACTACAATCCCGGCGATGTCAGCTATGATTTGTTTAAACTCGCCTGCAGAGTATCCGCGAAACGTCTGTACCCTAATTTCGCTTTCCTGGACGCTCCTTTTAATCTGCAATTTTATAAAGAAGGCGATTATGATTCGGAGGTTGCGTACATGGGTTGCCGAACCCGCGTGATTTCCAATAATTATGATAAGTCCCGCAATGTAGTCAGCGGCAGAGGGAATCTGAGTTTTACTTCGGTTAATCTGCCTCGCCTTGCCATAAAATCCGGCGGGAGTATAATTCGATTTTTCGAGAAACTTGAAGAAATGATGGAACTCGTCATTGAACAGATGACGTATCGGTTTAAAATCCAATGCCAAAAGAAAGTCAAGAATTTCCCGTTTTTGATGGGGCAGGGGGTCTGGCTTGATTCTGAAAAGCTGAATCCCGATGACGGTATCGGGGAGGTGCTGAAACACGGGACTATGTCCATGGGATATATCGGACTTGCCGAGTGTCTTAATTGCCTTGTCGGGTGTCATCACGGGCAATCGCCCGAAGCGCAGGAACTGGGATTGAAAATCATAGGCAGGCTTCGTAACCGTCTCGACGAAGAGAGTGAGAAAACCGGTCTGAACTATACCCTGTTGGCTACCCCCGCCGAAGGCTTGTCCGGCAGATTCGTTAAAATCGACAGAAAGCTATTCGGTGAAATCAAGAATGTTACCGACCATGAGTTTTACACCAATTCCTACCATGTTCCGGTTTATTACGATATAACCGCATATGACAAAATCCGAATTGAAGCACCGTACCACGCTTTGTCGAATGCAGGACATATCAGTTATGTCGAATTGGACGGCGACCCATTGAATAATCTTGACGCGTTCGAGAAGGTTATACGTTTCATGCGGGATTCCGGTGTGGGTTATGGTGCGATTAATCACCCGGTTGACCATGATTCAATTTGCGGATACACCGGTGTAATCGATGATGTCTGTCCTAAATGTGGCAGGAGCGAGGATGACGGCGTGAAGTTCGAGCGGATTCGCCGAATCACCGGATACTTAGCAGATAAAGTCGGGCGGTTCAATAATGCGAAATTGGCAGAAGAAAAAGAACGAATCCGGCATAAAATCGACGGGGAAGAGTGAGGATGAAGGTCTTAATAGCGATGAGCGG
>WRKZ01000089.1 GCA_009777835.1 Oscillospiraceae bacterium
TACTGTGCTTATCTTTTCCTTGCATTTAACAATCTCTTTGAAATCACGAACATAACAACCGCATTAAACAGCGAAACCCCCGCCGCAATCGCAAAAACCTTCCCGAATATACCCAACGCCTCCGACTGTGAAATCGTGCAGACTACAATCCACCGCCATTTTGTCCCGGGAATGTTCCCGACAGCACCGTAATGATTCCCGTTACGAAATTCCTCATAAGCCCCATGTTCATTATTCGGCGAAAGCAACTTCGTAGTCGGATATTCAGCAACCCGGTCTCTTAATGCCTTCGATATTTCTCCGTTTGAACTTATAATCGCAGAATTCTCGTCAAAGACCGCTATAACGCCACATTCAGCCTCTTCGTCCGAAACGTTTCGAATCAACTCAAAAACAAATTCGGATTCGGCTTTGATTACAATGTACCCAATTACAGCATTATTTTCCTCATCGGATTTTATCGGACGAATCCAGTAAAACTTCCCGTCTTCGTAAAAAGCGGAAACAGGGGTCGGAGATGTTGCAATTGACTTCATTGTCCCGACATCATCGCGGAATGACGTTGCCGGGGAATAAATCCCGGAATAATTCAGCAGAATCAGCCCGTTCTCATCGGTAACGAGCATATCATAAACACCGTTTGCATTTTCAATGTAGGTCTCCATCAAGGAATAGGTTTCCTCGCTCGCTTCCCAATCATTAGCCGCCGCCCCTTTGACTGCACTGTTCACAGCCGCTGCGTTAAGGAACGCCGTATGCTCCCCCGTTATCGCGGAAATAATCCCGCTCTTTGAGTATGCCTGCGCCGTACACATACCCGCATTAAAATCCGACATCTCCCGCTTGAGCATCACAAAACCGGAAATTCCCGCAATCAGCAGAGGCAAAATTATGAAAATCAACATGATTACACGTATATTTGCGATTTCAAATACCGCCCCGCTTAAGGATTCATTATTATTTTTATTCATATACTAACAGACTTCAAGAGCTTGAACCCTTGTTAAATTCTCTTTCGATTTCTTTTTGGATTTTTTCCTTTTCGAGTTCTATACGTCTCTCTTCAATTTGCAGATAATTAATGTATGACGAAATCATCGCTTCTTTATGATTATCAACCGTAGTGAAGGAGCAACCGTAACCCGAAACCGCATTATTCGTCATACGAACGCGCAGAACCCGCACCGACGCTTCGAGCTTGTAGTCATTCAAAATAGCCGTGAACGTGATTATATCACCCTCTTTATATTTCTCTTCACTGTCGATTGAAACGAACACTCCCCCGAGATTTATGTCATAGATTTTCCCGTAAAGGGCGGGATTATAAGCGTTAACTTCGCCGTCTCGTGTAAGGTCAATGACCCTGCAGTTAATCACAGTCTTGATTTTATAGAAACGCCGCCGCTCTTCGAGTTGCTTCGCCCTTTCGGGACTGAGCGTTATGTTCAATTGATGCGTCGAAGAAAAATCAACCTGACAGAAGTATTTAATTCTGTCCCCGCCCTTAAGCGTGAGCACGACATCAACAATCGCCCCCCTGTAAAGTTCGGGAAGTTCCTTGTCTTTAATCATCAAGACGTTGTTGACTTGATTGTTATTCACGAATTTCGTCGGGAAGAAGAAATTCTTGTTTCGCTCTAAAATCAACTCGTTATTCTGGTTATAAACCTGCACGATTTTGACGTTTTTATTGCCGTTCATATAGTTTTTCTCCTGATTCGCCCTAAATTCGCCGTTGTAATGAATAGAAAGAATTATGTACGTACTGATTCAGTATACAACAAATCTCTCAAGAAATCAAGCCCCTAAAAACATTATTTTTAAAAAGACTCATGATAATTTTGAAAGCGGCTTAAATAATGCTTGACAAATTAAACCATTAATGATATACTATTAAGTTACGGATTACGGTAATTAAAGAATTAAAGAAATGAGCGTGATTATGAAAAAAATCATACGTCCCTACTCTTTCGGTGAAGAAATCGGAAACTCGGTCAGTCACGGCGTAATGGCGTTTGCCGCACTCGGGGGAATCGCACCCGCATCAATCAACGCATATCTGAAAAGCGGAACCCTCGCGGCGGTCGGAACTGCTGTGTTCATGTGTTCGCTTCACTTGATGTTTCTGTCATCATCACTTTATCACAGCATGAGCGTGGAGACCCCACAACGGAAAGTCATGCAGATTCTCGACCATATCTTCATCTACGTGGCAATCGCGGGGACATATACCCCGATTGCGCTTTCGGTAATTGGCGGTTGGCAAGGGGTTGTCGTTGCCTCGCTTCAGTGGTCGATCGTTCTGTTCGGGGTACTTTATAAATCAATTTCAAAACGTAAAATCCCGAAAGTCTCCCTCACGATTTACCTTATTATGGGGTGGTCGGTTTTATTCGTGTTGCCGATGTTCGTCCGAAATTCCCACATCGGACTTCTACTGCTGATTTTCGGCGGGGGAGTGTTTTACTCGTCCGGCGCGTTTTTTTATACTAAGAAAGACCGACGATTTTTTCACATGATTTGGCATTTTTTTGTTAATTTAGGAGCGATTTGCCATTTCCTGGGGGTTGTATTGTTTTTGTGAATTATTAATGAATTGTAAATGAATCGTAAAAAACTGTAAAAAAACGCTTGACAAACCCCCGAAAATATGTTAAGCTTTATTTGTATACCCAAAAACCAGAAAATAAAATTTATTTATTTAAAAGGAGGAACTCATTTACCATGAAAAGGAAAATCATATCGGTTTTACTTACGACAGCGATGCTCGCGTCAATGCTCGCGACCATGTTTACGCCGACGGCGGCTTCGGTCACAGTCCCGGTG
>WRKZ01000090.1 GCA_009777835.1 Oscillospiraceae bacterium
GTGCATTTACTCGCCCTCCGTGCAATCATTGATATAAATCAGCAGATTATCCGAATTCAAATCAGATTGAGAACCGCTGATAATTACATCTGCGTATTTCCAAGGTTCTTCTTTAATAATGAACGGGTGAACTAAAGAATTCCACCAGTCTGTAAATTCTGTTACTGATTCGAGTGTTCCGCCGTTGAACCCTGCGGTGAGGTCACGTTGAATTACTCTCGTTTTTGCAATGTTTGGATTCGTGTCCACCCAAACAGAATATGTCGCAAATTCACGAAGTGATTTTCTGTAAGCACCTATGCCTTCAATAATAAGTGGCTTGCTTGAATCAACTTCGATAAACCCGTGACGGTTTTCTTTGACCCAACCCGATGGTCTGTAAGTGACATTTTTTCCATCAATCTCTGTAATCCACGGCAGAATAATGCCATTAATCATTTCGCCGTCCCAATTCACAGGGTCTGCACACCAACA
Source organism: Oscillospiraceae bacterium (assembly GCA_009777835.1). Classification (GTDB taxonomy): domain Bacteria; phylum Bacillota; class Clostridia; order Oscillospirales; family Ruminococcaceae; genus Ruminiclostridium_E. Next base: position 475 of record WRKZ01000090.1, read on the forward strand.
TATATCGTCCGTAGAAACCAAATTCGCACCGAAAATATTAACAAGTCGTCTGGCTAAGGTAGTTTTGCCCGAGCCTCCGTCCCCATCAATGAGGATAAGCGGTTTGAACGTAATTTTAAATATCTTTGCCACAAAGTCTGACAAGGTTTCTTCTTTCCATTCGTTAATTCCAAGTAACGGAAGCATTTTTTACACCTCTTCCAAATCGACAAACGACATAATGTGCATAATAGAGCCTAAACCGTCTTTCTTAGCGGCTTTGTACGCTAATTCGCTCATCGTTTTTCTGCTGACAAACGGAGCAACCGCACACAACTCACTAATTCCGTCTTTCTCGCATATTTTCATGACAATGACATCTAAAATGTCTTGCTTAATAAAAGGTGCAATCGCACACAACTCGCTGATATCGACACTTCTATTTTCACATATTTTTTCGACAATATTCCCCAAGGTTTTCTTGCCGATGAAAGGGGCGATAGAACACAAATCACCTATGTCGGCATTGCTAATTTTGCAGACTTTTTCGACAAGTTCACTCAAGGCTTTTTTGCTTATGAAAGGTGCAATCGCACATAATTCGCCAACTTCGCCGTTTTCGCATATTTTCAAAGCAACTTCGTCTAAAACCTCTTGACTTACAAACGGAGCGATTGAACATAACTCTCCAATGTCAAAGCCGTTTTTGCACTCTTTAACCAACTTGTCAATTTGAGTCGGTTTCAGTAAATGAGCGGTTTTGACGATATCGTCCGTTCTTATATTTTCGTCAATCGAGACTTCGGAAATTTTCCCGCACGATACTTTTTCGACGATTTTCGCTTGCCCTGCACTTCCCAAAATCTCGTCAATGCTAACACCGAAAATCATCGCTAACTCGGGCAGTTTTGAAATATCGGGCATCGACTCGCCACGCTCCCAATTGCTGACGGCTTGATAGCTGATGTTCAGTTTGTCGGCAAGCTCAACTTGAGTCATATCGCTGTTTCGGCGAAGCTTGGAGATTCTTTTCCCAGTGTCGTTCATGTTAAACGTAAAATTATTCATAATCGTTAAAACTCCTTAATAATATTGTGATGAATCACAGTATTATTATAAATCATAGTTGCCGAAAAGTCTATAAATCAATGCTTGAGTTTGGTAAATCGGTGGTTGAGTTGACTGTCAAGACCCACAGTTCTCTAGTTCGGGCTATGTAATTCTGGGAAATTCCATTGACGAAGAACCTCATACACCGCAACGGCAACGCAATTTGACAGATTCAAACTGCGGAGACCTAATCGCATCGGGATTTGAATACAGCTTTCACGATTTACATTGAGAAGTTCTTGCGGAAGTCCCGTATCTTCCCTTCCGAAAATGAGATAGGTGTTATTCGGGTATTCAATATCGCAATAATTTCTGCCGATTCTTGTTTCAACGAATCGGTAGGTTGCTTTATCAGCGGTTTTAATGAAAAAGTCGTCGAACCCTTCATAAACAGTGACGTTAAGCTGCTCCCAATAATCCAGTCCGGCACGTTTCATTTTGGAGTCGTTCAGTTCAAACCCCATAGGATTGATGAGATGAAGACTCGCACCCGTTGCCGCACAAGTCCTGGCAACGTTTCCGGTGTTCTGCGGAATTTGCGGATGGGCTAATACGATGTTTAGATTCATATAGGCAGTAATACTCAAACTTTCTTTTTTTATGTGATATGCGCTTCACACACGCCAATCGCCTTTAACGTGGAAATCCGGGTTGAACGACGGCATCGGTCTTAACTTGTGCAGACTGTAATCGTGAAGTTTTTCGATTTTGGAAAGTGTTTGTGGGTTTTCGCAGATGCCTTCACGAATATAGCGGTCAAGTTCTGCATAAGTGAAGCCGAGATTATCTTCATCAGATTTCCCGCAGAGTCCGTCAATAGGAGTTTTCTCTATGAATTCCCGTGGCAGACCAAGTTCGTAGCCGATTGCCTTGACTTCGGTAACGGTCAAGTGTGACAACGGGCTGAAATCCCCTGCCGAATCGCCGAATTTTGTCGCATACCCAACCCAGTCTTCACTGAGATTGCAGGTGTTAGCGACCCGACCACCTCCCGCAATCGAACCCGAAACGGCGTACAGTGTAGTCATACGAATTCGGGCGGGTGTGTTGAAAGTGGTGATATCGCTGAATTCGCTCATCGGAATCGCCGAGTAAAGCCCCTTGACCGCCTCTTCAATATTGATTTCGATATACTCAATCTCAAGGAAATCACACAATTTGCGTGAAACGTCAATATCGGGTTGCTCACCATTCGGCATGTGAACACCTAACACTCGCTCTTTGCCGAGGGTTTCGACGAGT
>WRKZ01000091.1 GCA_009777835.1 Oscillospiraceae bacterium
ATTCTTATTCAAGCGTTCATTCAAGGATTGACGGAATTTCTCCCGGTATCAAGTTCGGGTCATTTATCGGTTGCGCAACATTTCATGAATATCGAAGAGGGTGGCTTGACCGTGTCGATTTTCCTTCACATGGGTACCCTACTCGCTATTATCATCGCATTCAAAGAAGCGGTGTGGGGAATGATTCGTGAGTTTTTCTTGTCCCTTGCCGACATATTCACATTGCGGTTCTCGTGGAAGAATATGAACGAAGAACGTCGAATGTTATTCATGGTTGTAATTGCAACTGCGTTGCTTATTCCGGCGATTCTGTTCAAGGGTTTCTTCGTTGCCCCTATGTCGGACGGTGATATAATATTCGAAGGATGCGCTTTCATCTTCACGGCTGTAATCCTGTTCATGGCAGACTCCTGCACGAAAGGAATCAAGACCACCGGTGAAATGCAAGTCAAAGACGCGCTGACGGTCGGATTCTTTCAAATCATCGCATTATTTCCGGGGGTATCGCGTTCAGGCTCAACTATAAGTTCAGGGCTTTTTTGCGGACTCAGCCGTAAAACTGCCGTGACTTTCTCATTTATGTTGGGAATTCCCGCTATAGCAGGAGCAAGCCTACTCGAAATTCGTGAGTTGACACAGGGTGTGCAATCAGGGGAAATCGTCGCCGGAAACATTAACTGGATTATAATGGGACTGGGATTCATCGTGTCACTGGTTGTGGGTTTGTTCGCAATTAAGTTGGTAAAGCTCCTTATCAAAAAAGAAAAGTTCAAGATTTTTGCTATCTACGTACTTACCCTCGGAATCCTATGCGTAGCGTGGGGGGTATTCGAAAATCTTACGGGAATAAAAATCAGGTTATCATAAAATCAAGAAAATCAAGAAAGGCACGGTCGTAAAAAATGCCGGCAAAAAAAACTACTTCCACACGCAAAACTAAAGCAGAGCAGGAATCCGCACGCGAATCTGCAAGAAATGAAGCGTTAGCTCGCAATAAGAAAAAACGACAGATTTATTCGGTAGTGTTGTTCGCTGTCGGAATACTCGTTATCGCGTTTTCGTTTTTGAAAGATATTTCACCCGCATGGGATGCTATACATAACTTTCTGCGCGGGATTTTCGGGTTATCTGTGTTTTTCACCGGTCCTGCCATGATTTACGCTTCGGTTATGATTGCACGAGACAAGCGTAAGTCTGCCGTAATCGTGAAAATGCTCCAACTAACCATGATTATCCTGCTAATCAGCGGCGCAGTGCAAATCATCGGCGTAGGCGAAATCGGGAGTATAGCCAACGTGTATAATTCGGGAAAAGAACTGTCCGGCGGAGGAATTGTCGGAATGGTTCTGGGTTTCCCGCTTTTCGCACTCTTCCGAAGGGTCGGCGGCGGAATCGTAATCACGTTGATTGCTTTTGTCTTCATCATGCTGATGGGGAACATTTCCCTTGTAGACTTCTTGCGATTTATGTCTAAGCCTTTCCGTAAAATGAGCGAGTATGCCAAGAAACAACGTGAGCTTCATAAACAGGATGCCGAATTCATTGAAGATGCGCGTAAAAAGAATGAGTCGGAAGAAGCGTATATGCGAATGAAAGCTGCAGAACGCAGTATTCAAAAGGAAATCGAAGAAGATGCCAAGTTCAGAAACATTATTGCAGTTGCGGATTCCGCCGCCGCTGAATCTGCCGAAGAAAATCTAAAAAGTGAAAGTATCAACGACTCTGTCACCGAACCCACCCCCGATTCAGAAAAAACGCAATCTAATAATATGCCGCCGGCTTACGTTTCGCCCGATGAAGGCGAATCGAATCAAGAAGATGATTTCCCGTTTGATGTACCACAGTCTGCTTTTGAATCGGCTATAGAAAACTTCCAAAATGAAGAAAATGAAGAAGAACTTGAACGTCAATTGCGTGAAGATGCTCTGCTGGAACAAAGTCAAGAATCCCCTTCTGACGAAGATTCTTTAGCGGCTTTACCGGCTTTACCGGCTTTACCAAATGAGCCGTCTCCATCCGACTTCGACAGTATAATGGCATTGGCGGGGCTTGCGGAACAATACTCAATGCCGTCGATTAATCTTCTTGATGACAGCGTTAAAAAGCGACCCGCCGAAGATATTCAAGCCGAACAAGACATTAATTCTACGAAACTAATCGAAACGTTGAAGAGTTTCGGTGTGTTAACAAAACTTGTCGGAGTGGTTCGCGGGCCATCAGTCACACGATACGAGATTCAGCCTGCGCCGGGCGTAAAAATCTCGAAAATCACAAGCCTGACCGATGATATAGCGTTGAACCTGGCGGCGGCGGGGGTTCGTATGGAAGCACCGATTCCCGGCAAATCGGCGGTGGGTGTGGAAGTCCCCAACGCTACGGTTGATACCGTCACTTTCAGGGAGTTAATAGACTCTCGCGATTTCCGTGAACCGGGTTCGAATCTGCGGGCGGTAATCGGAAAAGCCATTTCGGGCGAAATTATTATTTCCGACATTGCAAAAATGCCGCACTTACTTATAGCGGGAACTACCGGTTCGGGTAAATCGGTCTGCGTAAACTCAATCATAATGAGTATACTCTACCGGGCTACGCCGATGGAAGTCCGTCTTATGATGATTGACCCGAAATCGGTCGAATTCATGATATATAGAGGAATTCCCCATCTCCTCACCCCGGTAGTCACCGACCCGAAGAAGGCGGCGGGCGCACTCGGTTGGGCGGTCAGCGAGATGACCCAGCGGCACACGCTTTTCGCCGAAAACAATGTGCGCG
>WRKZ01000092.1 GCA_009777835.1 Oscillospiraceae bacterium
GGAATCGTAAGTCCCAACTTAGTCATTCCCGCTAAGTTCGCACCTTTACCCCCGAGAAGTTCCCGCATTTTCTCGTCGCCCTCTTTGAAGAGGTACACAAATTGTTTGCTCATTACATCCTCCTAAATTTTTGTTTGAAATATTTAACATTTATCATTATAACAGATGTTTGAATAAAAATCAAGCATTATTTTATTATATTTTGAAATTTTTGTTAAGAATTCGATTTTGAAATTTTAACTAATCTATAGTGAATTTTTTCAGATGCTTGACAAATTTCGACAAATGTGATATGATATATTTTAAGGCAGATCATACGGTGGCGGTCAATCTTCCCTCTGAAAAGGGGGTGAGCTTATGAGTTTAATAGAGTTTCTAATTCTATCGCTCTTTACCTGTCGCGATATTATACATTACTATATGTATCTTATAAAGAAAAGCAAAAACCAAAAGAAATAGCCGCCCTACACTCCAAAGTATGCGGCTATTTTAGTCCACGCTGAGGGAGACCGTCATTTGGTCTGCCTTTCTATTGTTATATTATATCATGTTTTTACGGTTTGTCAACCCCTAAATCCAAAAAATCAAAAAAACTATTCACTTACGACAACTTTCTCGGTGAATTCTTTTCCGCAGACTAAATTCTTTCGAAATGCAAGACCGTATATGTTAGTACAACGGTCTTCCAAAACCGCTTGACGCTTACATTCGTCGGACTTCTTAGCGAGAGTCGCAAGTGACGTATCAATCGGTAGCGAGGATGGATTCTCGCGTAATAACGCAAGAATCTCTTTCCCTTTGCCGTTCAACCCTAAAATCCGCACATACTGCGGTTTTAGCTTGACATCTACCTGTGCAATCCCGAGGAAACAGCATAGAATCGCCCGACGAATCCGTGCTAAAGTATATCGCTTTGTCTTAGCGAGGAAGTACAGTTCCGACAGACTGCGAGCCGCTCGTGCCGCCGAAAAAATCCGATTCTCCAACCCTCCGCCTACGTTGGGTGCTTTTTTGATTTCTTTAGCGGAAAGTGTTCGCAGTTTTGCCAGAATCGCCGTTTCTAACCGCATGATGTCTGCGTATTCACCGTCAGAATCGTTTTCGAGCATGGACTTACGAATCTGTGAGGCACAGATATATTCCTCTTGCGAGGTTTCTATATGTTCATCGTGTCCTGCCCCGATTCGCTTGAGCGTGAACGGTTCTATCTTCGAACCCGATTCGTTCAATGCTTTGATGTATTCAACCGCCAGAGTATTGTTCGCCCCCGTCAAAACCTCGACAACATCATCGGTGTAATAGGTCTCAACCGCCGACTGCAACGCCGCAGGGTAGGACTTACCGTTTTTCATTGCATTGAAAAATTCATCTGTAGTTTGGGCGTAATGCACCGCTCCTGCCGCTTCTTTGAGGAGCTCGACGTCGCCGCATTCACTTCCGAAACTTAAAGTCTCGACACAGCCCAATGCGTCTAATATAGTCACCGCCCCCGTTGCGAACTGTTCGGCACTTGATAGCGAAAACGCCACAGGGAGCTCGATTACTAAGTCTATGCCGTTTTGTAGAGCTGTTCTTACTCGCCCGTGTTTAGGAACAATCGCGACATCACCCCGTTGGGTGAAGTTACCGCTCATGACTGCTATTACGTGAGTCGCACCTGTCAAAAGCTTAGTTTGCTCAATATGATACCTGTGACCGTCATGAAACGGGTTATATTCGGCAATAATTGCTGCAATTTTCATGAAATTTCATTTCCTTAACATTTTTTAGCAAAATCTATTGATTTTTTATGAAATATATTGTAAAATAAGAATATATTAGTTTTTATACATTAAATTTAGAAGGAGTATTCACATATGAACATACTTGTAATCAATGCTGGTAGCTCGTCCTTGAAATACCAGCTAATCGAAATGAAAGAAGAAAAGGTCATCGCAAAAGGAAACTGTGAGCGTATAGGAATCGACGGGAAGATTATGCACTCCACCTTTGACAATCGCAAATATGAGGAAGAATGTGCTTTCCCCACCCACACAGAAGCTTTCGAGAAAGTCTTGTACGCTTTAACCGAAAGTCCTGCAGCTGTAATCGGCGGCATGGACGAGATTAACGCAGTGGGACATCGAGTAGTCCACGGCGGGGAGCTGTTCAGCAAAACCACACAAATCACCGATGAGGTAATCCAAGCGATTGACGATTTGAAATCGTTAGCACCCATTCACAATCCCGCAAACTTGTTAGGGATTATGGCTTGCAAGAAGGCAATCCCTGCCGACGTGCCTCAAGCGGCGATTTTCGACACGGCATTCCACCAGACCATCCCCAACTTTGCTTACATCTACGGATTACCGTATGAGTGTTACGAGAAGTACGGTGTCCGCAAGTACGGATTCCACGGTTCGTCACACAGATTTGTCGGTGCAAGTCTTGCCGAGCAAACAGGGCGTGACTTAAACAAAATGAAAATCGTTTCGTGCCATTTGGGTAACGGTTCGTCGATTACTGCAATCTGCCACGGAAAGTCAATCGATACTACCATGGGATTCACCCCCTTAGACGGGGTTATGATGGGAACTCGTACCGGTGCACTCGACCCATCGGTGGTAACCTACATTCAAAAGGAAACGGGAATGTCCCCGTCCGAAATAGAAGATTATATGAACAAAAAGTCCGGTTTGCTGGGGGTCGGCGGATTCTCCGAC
>WRKZ01000093.1 GCA_009777835.1 Oscillospiraceae bacterium
GGAATCCCCTCGTTTTTTTGATTATTATAGCCCGAATCCGCCGTCTACTCCCAACACTTGACCCGTCACGAAATCCGCCCCCGCCAGGTATAGTGCCGCAACAGCGACTTCTTTTGCAGTTCCGAGCCTTCCAAGCGGAGTGTTATTCTTTAAATCGCCAATCTCATCTTCAGACAACTTACGATTCATGTTACCGGCAATCACACCCGGAGCGATACAATTAACCCGCACCCCTGACGGACCGACTTCTTTTGCCAACGCTTTTGTGAACCCGATTAAACCGGCTTTAGCGGTGGAATAATGCACTTCACACGATGCCCCCACCAGTCCCCAAACCGAGGAAATGTTAATTATGCAACCGCTCTTCCTGCTAATCATGCCCGGCAGAAAAGCTTGGGCAAAGTAAAACGAACCGGTCAAATGAACATCCATCATTTTGTACCAGTCAAGCTCGGTTAAATCTTGAAACAGCTTGATTTGCGAAATCCCCGCATTGTTAATCAAGAGGTCACAATTATGTTTCGAAGCGAGGCGTTTCGCCACATTAATGTCGGTTATGTCGCAACGATACGACTTCGCCGAATACAGATGCTCAAGCTCCAACGCCTTACTTTTGTTCGAAAGGTAGGTGAAAACAACGTCATACCGTTTAGAAATAATTTCCACCATAGCGGAACCGATTGTACCGGTTCCGCCTGTTATTACCGCCGTTTTTCTGCCGGATTCTCTCGGCTGTTCAGGCTTTGTTCTGTCGTTCCTATTCACTGACATTGATTCTATCCTCTTCTACTTTGATGGTTACTGTTTTTATTCCCTCTTCGCCTTTTTCGACTACCAACATAGCCACTGAATTCTCGATTTCATCACGGATAATCCGTCGTATATCACGTCCGGCATATTTTCCCCCGAATGCCTTCCCTGCTATATACTCATATACTCCGGGCAAAACGCTCAACTCGATTTCTTTTTCTTTCAGCGGTTCGACCATTTCGTTAATCATCAATTGGGAAATCTTAGCATAACTTTCTAAATCAAGCGGTTTGAACACCACAACTTCGTCCACCCTGCTCAAGAATTCGGGCCTCAAAAAGTCCTTAAGTGCTTTCATGGCTTTCTCTGTAGAAATATCCCCTTCGGTTTTAGCAAATCCTACACCGGTAGATTTATCCGTCGAACCGGCATTACTCGTCATGGTTATAATCGTGTTTTCGAATGAAACAACCCTTCCGTGAGCATCGTTGACCTTCCCCTCGTCAAGAATTTGCAGGAGAATATTCATAACATCCGGGTGGGCTTTTTCGATTTCGTCAAACAAAACGACCGAATAAGGTTTGCGGCGGACTTTCTCGGTAAGTTGGCCCGCTTCATCATAACCGACATATCCGGGTGGCGAACCGATAATCCGCGAAACGCTGTGTTTCTCCATGAATTCCGACATATCAAGACGAATCAACGGCTCAACCGAGTCGAACAACTCCCCTGCTATGACCTTCACAAGCTCGGTCTTTCCGACCCCGGTAGGCCCAACAAAAATGAACGACGCAGGTCGCTTTCTGGGGGAAAGTCTCACCCTTGAACGGCGAATCGCAGCTGCAACCAACCTACACGCTTCTTCCTGACCCACCACTTTTTCTTTCAGAACATCTTCCAGGCAGGCAATTTTCTTAAACTCCGTCTCGAGAATTTTAGTCGCAGGAATCCCCGTCCAAAGTTCAATCACCGTGGAAATATCGTTTTCAGTGATTTCCAGTTGAGAGACAATCGGTTCAAGCTCGGCGATTTTCAAGTCGTTTCGGGCAATCAGTGTCTTCAATTCGGCGATTTTCTCATAATCAATTTCTTCCGGCGTTACAGCGGAAGACATAATCTCGTTTTCCTGCTTATCAAGCCCGAGATTCTCCGCTTTCAACTTCTCGTAAAGGTTAAGGTCGTTATTGCGAATACTCGCGCATGCCGCCGCCTCGTCAAGTAAATCAATGGCTTTATCGGGAAGAAATCGGTCATTGATATACCGTTCGGACAAAACCGTACAGGAACGCAAAACAGAATCACTGATTTTGATTTTGTGATGCTCTTCATAATATTTTTTAATGCCTTTCAAAAGTTCATATGTCTCATCCAAGGTAGGCTCAACGATTGTCACCGGTTGGAATCTGCGTTCCAAAGCCCCGTCTTTTTCGATATGCTTACGGTACTCGGCAAAGGTCGTAGCACCGATTACCTGCATTTCCCCCCTTGAAAGTGCCGGCTTAAACATATTCGCGGCATTCATCGTCCCCTCGGAATCGCCGGTACCCACAAGATTATGAAGCTCATCGATAAAAATGATGATATTTCCGTCACTTTTTATCTCTTCCACAAGCGACTTCACCCTGTTTTCGAACTGACCGCGGAACTGTGTTCCTGCAATCAAAACAGTCAAATCAAGGAGATAGACTTCTTTTTTCTGCAATCTGAACGGTACATCGCCCGAAGCGATTTTCTGCGCAATTCCCTCGGCAATTGCCGTTTTACCCACACCGGGTTCGCCGATTAAACAGGGATTATTTTTCGTACGGCGGGAAAGTATCTGTATAACCCGCTCGATTTCCTTCTCTCTGCCGATTATGCGG